>RZYD01000093.1 GCA_009930445.1 Bacteroidia bacterium
CAACTACTTTTGATACGAGCTGTGCCGCTCGAATACCCACTGCACCGGCAATTAACTATACCGCGTGTTGGCAACTGGTGTTCATTCATATCCGTCTGTATTTCATATATTTAGCTTTATTTTCTTGTCATTATCAATCTGCACGAACCTATCTACAAAGTACAAATTTATTTTGTTTTTTTGAGCGTGGGCAATCCCAAAACCGTCCTGAAAGGCGGTTACTCGGGCAGGAGAGGCGGAAGCTCTTCCCGCAAACTTTGGATTTGGTTTGGCTTTGAGCGGTTTGCGGGATGTGCTTACGACTGTGGGATGGCTAATTTGTCAAGTTAATTACAGCAAAATACTCACCGCATACATAGTCTAAATCTCTAATTAAGTCTAAATAATTATTTTCCAGTTGCAACAATGTTTCATGCGTTGATACCAGTGACCTGAATGCCTGGATATAATTATCAACACTTTCCTCTTGTAGCAAATACGATTCTTTCTTTGTTGCATAAATTCGTTTCCACGATTGCAAACTGGTCGTTGTACTAATCATTTGCTCTTTTTTCTTGGTAAGCGCATCTTTAAGCTGAAGAATATCTGACTTAATTAGTTTTCTGCGGTCGGCAATAGTGTAATCAATAGCATTAATATCGGCCTGAGCTTTTGCTATGGTGTGCCTGAGTATTTTGGGGTCGTTTATCTTGATTTTAATACCCGCATCAGCCGTAAGAAAATTGCCCTGTCTCACGTTGCCAGTGAATTCATAAAAATTATACCTGCCCCCTGTAGTTGCATAGATATCCCACTTTCCTTTTTCTGCCAGCCTCTTTTTTTCTTCGGCATTTTTTTTAATAATACCCAATACTTTAAATTCGGTGTCATTATTTAAGGCTTTGTTAAAAATGCTATCAGTAATTTCGTCGATGTAGTATTTACCAACATATCCGGGTTCGTTAAAATTTATTTCTATTTTTGTTAGCTGGCCTAACTGAATTTGTTCAACATTCATATAACGTTGCATTTGGAGCTGCAACGAATATAAAGTAATCTCAAAACCAGTAATTTTTGAATTGAGGTTTGTTATTTCGCCACTAATTTGTTCCCTGTCTGAATTTGTTGTGGTAATACTATCATCCTCTAATAGGTTAATTAATTCTTTGCGATATTCAATCAGCATTTCATAAATTTTTATTCTGGGAACCAGGTCATAATATTGTTCCAGGGCGTTGAGGATATTTTCCCGGACAGCATCAACATAATCGAGGTTTTTTGTATAAAGCTCGTTTTCCTCAAATGTCCTTTTTATAATTCTTTCCAATGTTCTGGAAGAAGAAAAAAGCGGAAAGCCAATTTCTGTTTCAATGAAATTTATCGTGCCGTGACCCGTGTTTTGCTCCCAGTCGTTATAAGTTCCCAACGCCACACCAATTGACGAACCGTCAAAGAAATCTTTTTTCATCCCTGCAGTCATATCAGAAGCATAGTCACCATCTGAGTTTGCACTAAATTTTGGAGCAACTATTAATGGGTTAAACTGGGTGTATTCACTTTCAAATAACTTAAAATTGCTCTTTGCCGATTCCAATTCGTAGTAGGCTGCTTTAATTCTGTCGTTTTGGTTGTAAGTTAACCTGATAATATTTTCAGGATTTAACATCAAGTCTGCTTCAATGCTGATTTGCGAGAATGATACCCGAGCAATCAATAAAAAAGTGGCAAAAAGTGCAATACGCATATTCATTTTTTAAATTTTTCAGATTATCAATAATTTAGGATAATTAATTAAGTTTTTCCTGATGAACAAAAAACTAACAATTATTCAATTTGAATTTTCAAATCGTCAAAGTAAGTAACCGCATCCGCTTTTGTCCAAAAACCCACTTTGCCGGCATTAGTAAAAGTTTTGTCCTGCACTTTAAAAATCTCTTTTCCGTTAAGAAATACCGTAAACAAATCGTCTTTCACCAACAATTTCAAAGTATTCCATCCTGTACCCAACGATGGTACATCCACGCCATAGGTCTTTCCTTTACCCACCAATGGCAGGTCGGTGCGTTTGCCATTCTCCACTTTATACAATACTACATTGTCTTCAAGCGGATTGGCACGCACCACATAATAGTTGTTTTTATCCGTAAATCGCCAAACAAAGCCGCCCCCTTGGTCGTGATTGCCTTTAACACCTTTTAGCCGAACAGTGAGTTCTATGTCTTTGGCTGAAATTTCATCGTTAACAATTACATTAAAATGGCCGTTGGGATTGTCGCTGTACAGTTGGCCCAATACTTTATTTCCCTGGTCATCCAATACTTTCCAATCGGTACTGCCTTGTCCGGTATAGAATTGAGACCAACCCGAAGGTAATTCTCCCGGTAATCCATTTTCAAAGCTGATAAGGGTGTCTTTAACTGTATTGGTAATAGAAGTTGGATTTTCAACAGTTTTATTCTTTGGAGTATTGCTATAAGCCATAATGCAGATAAGTGCAAAAAAAACAATCATTGGTGTTTTCATATCATTCGTTTTTAAATTTATTTTCTAAGAGTTTTTCTTTAAATTCTGACTTAAAGGTATAAGCAAAAATCAGCATAACTGCCCTTGTATCTACTTTCCGATAGTGTGTATATTCAAAATTGCTGCCAGAAACAGTAGATTCACTGCGCTGTGTATCAAATATATCGGTTACTGTCAAAGCCAAACGCCCCTGACCTTTTAAGATTTTTTGCTGAAACCCAAGGTCAATAAAATAAACTTCCTTTATAATGCCTTGTGGAATGACAATGGGCGATGTATAATTAGTTGTGATTTGAAACCTGCCGTTTTTCCAAACATCAAAATTGTTGATGAATTTAGCGTATCCTGACAACAAATTTTCCGGGGCATTTTGCAATTTGGCACTTGGTTCAATTCTTTGTTCGTATATTGATGCATCAAGATTTATTTTCCAAAAATTAATCGGGTTATAAGTAAAAAAAGCTTCTGCCCCATAAGTGTAAGAATTGCCAAAATTTTCAGGCCTTGTGGTGCTGACCCCGTTATTGTCGATAGTGGTATAAGGGAAAATACTGTTGCTCGTCAGGCGGTAAAACAAGGAAGTCGTAAGGCTTGCCTTTTTAAAGGTTTGATTTTGTGTTAATTCAAATGAGTGTGAAATCTCAGGCTGAATATCGGGATTGCCCGACCAAACGTTCAGCGAATCGGTAATATCAATAAAGGGACTGTAATCACCGATAGAGGGTCTGTTTATTCGCTTGCTGTAAGCAAGTTTGAACGAATTTCTTTTGGGTGTGTAATAAATTAACGATGCCGATGGATAAAGTTGAAAATAGTTATTAGAAAAATTGTACGAAGACTGAACATTATCGCCTGTATTCAAAACCTGTTCAGGTCTGATGCCGAAGTGATATTTCAATTTCGGCTCTTGTTGTGTACCTGTCCAACCTGTGTATTGCAGATAAAGAGCATGAATTTGTTCGTTGAATTTAAAAATATCGGTGTGAGATAAGTCGGTTATAAAACTGCCGTTTTGTTGGTTTGAACGAAGATAATCATCATTGATAAACCTAAGCGTGGTTTTATAACCGGTTTCAAATAATCCTGATTCTTTTATCGGATGCAAATAGTTTATCGAGAAATTAGTCAGGTTGGCATCTTCGTAAAAATGTGTTTTCTGTAAAAACGGGCTGCCTATCTCTGCGTTTTCCTCCGATAAGCTTTGAGTAGAGATGTCGGTGTTTTCCCTGTTGTATTCAATGGCAGAATTTGCATCTATGGAAAGTACCCTGTTCTGAATGAAATTTCTCGTATAATTGAACAAGAGTTCGCCAGTTTGGAAACGTCTTATTTCGTTTGAAAATCGGCTGTTACGGCTTGTAAAGTCATGCAATGATGTTTCTGTGGTGCTAACAATGGTTTCATAATTATCTTGTCCTTCAAAAAGCCAAATCCCTTCCAATTTAAAACTGTTTTTAGAATTTGGGGTATAGCCCACATTAAACCGTGCCGTTTGGGTTTGTATGGTACGTTCGTCTTCCCGTGGCTGTGATAGAAAATGGTTATCGTCAGAATCGTATTGAACACGCTGTTTGTTTACCGTGCGTGTTCTGGTAGTAAACCAATTGTCGTAAGCCAGGCCTAAATCCCATTTGTTTGTATTATGATTAAAAAGGAAGGAGCCATTTAAGCGATAGCGTGCTCCAAAACCGCCTCCTAAAGCTGCCGCTCCGTTTGTGCCAAGGTTTGTATTATTTTTAAGTACAATGTTTATAATTCCACTTTCGGCATCGGCATCGTATTTTGCAGAAGGATTTGTAAGAATTTCGATACGCTCGATGGTACTTGCCGGGATTTGTTCCAAATTTGTAACTCTGTCCACTCCACCAATAGCCGAAACCCTGCCGTTTATCATTATCAAGGGGGTTTTTCCACGCATAGTTAAATTTCCTTCCATATCAACCTGAACCCCGGGCATATTTTTCATTAAGTCGGCTGCCGTACCGCCAATTTGTGTCAAATTTTCCGATGCGTTCACCACAATTCCCTCATCTGTTCTCTGAATCAGGTTGCGAAAAGCTGTTATTTCAATAGCGTTCAATGCGATTGCATCCTGTTTCATTATAATGGTTCCCAAATCTATATTTTTGCTTACATCGTCAAGTATTACTGTTTGTTGATGATTTAAGAATCCGATAAACCGAAACTGAATAAAATATTTACCAAGGGGGACATTCGTTAAATCAAAACTGCCCGTATTGTCTGTAACCGTTCCGTTAACGATAGTCGTTGAATCGTTAACGGAAGTAAGAAAAACATTGACAAATTCAACAATATTGTTTTCGCTGTCTAATACTTTGCCTGATATGCTTCCTGATTTTTGCCCAAAAGCCAATACATGTATTAACAGCATTAGTGTAATTAATCCATATCTCATAAATCAACAATTATTTTGTATTTGCCACCCACAAACGTTTTGGGTTTTTCCCAACCGGAATAGTCGCCACCACTTTCCAATTTGCAACATCAATAATACTGGCATCATTTGATGAAGTGTTGCTTACAACTGCAAATTTACCGTCAGAAGTTAGTTCTATCCAGTTTGGGTTTTTGCCGGCTGTAATATTTTTCAGGATTTTATCCGATGCTACATCAATAGCCGTTACATCGTTAGTAAACTGGCTCGTCAGGTAAACGGTTTTGCCGTCAGGAGCTACAGAAAGTCCGTGGGCTGCTTTCCCTTCGTTATCAAATTTGTCCGATTGCGGTAAAAGAACCTGGGCTATGATTTTGTTTTGCTCCGCATCAATTTTTACCTGTCCGTGAAACCAGCGAATGGTCAGATAAATATATTTTCCGTCAGGTGTAGCGGTCATCACTCTCGGAAATCCGAAAGTTGGAATTTCTGCTACGACTTTCATGCTGTCCAGATTCACTTTTACGATTTTATTGTCTCCTTCGGAAGTTACCCAAGCTGTTTTCCCATCTGACATAGGCAATACAATGTGTGGGTTTTTGCCAACGGGAATTGAATTGACCAACTTCCAATTAGCGGTTGAAATCACATCAACCTTATGTTCTCCGTTGATGGCGGTTAAAACATACTTACCGTCAATGCTGAAACTTAACTGGTGAGGTGTCTTACCAACGGAAATGGTCTGTTTTACTTTATTGTCGGCGGCACTAATAATAGAAACTGTATTATCGCCTTCATTGCTTACGGCAATCCAATTTCCGTCAGGTGAAACGGCTACCCCATGCGGCTTGCTCCCTGTAGTAATATCGGCAATTTTTTGATTTTTCTGAATGTCAATAACAGAAATAAAGTCGCTGCCATAGTTGGTAATGTAAGCTTTTGGCGTTTGAGCAAAAAGCACTGTACTAATTAGTGTTATTGCTGTTGTCAAGATTATTTTGCTGTTCATTTTTCAATAGTTTTAAATGATTTACCTTACAAAGGAAACCATTGAATCTGTAGAAAAATGGGAATCGGAACTGTTTATTGAAAATTCACTTCGAAGATATGCAAGGCTCCATCACTTCGGTAACAAAGTTCCCAACCGCTGGTATCTGCAATTTTTTTAGCTATGGACAATCCGAGACCCCACGAATCAGGATTTCCCGATTGCTTATAAAAACGGTTAAACAATTTTTCTTTATCCAACATTGAGCCTTCTTCATCTTTTTTGTGGCCTGAATTGGAAATAGTAAGCTGCTTTTCTCCTACATAAATGGTTAGTATGCCATTTTCTGTATTATGCAAAAAAGCATTTTTAAGCAGGTTCTGAATAAGAATTTCCGTGAGCATGATATTGCCCTGTACTGTCAGTTGGGTTTCTGATTTAATCGTTACTGAAATATTAAGTTTTGATTTCTGTTCTTCATAATATTCCATTGACTGCCGTATAATCTGATTTACATCAACCTGGTCAGTTAACAGGAACTGACGATTTTCAATTTTCGATAGTAAAAGAAGGGTTTTATTTAGTTTTTTTAAACGTTGGGTGGAGCTTATAAGTCCTTCCACAATCTCTGCCTGCTCTTTTGTCAACTCTGCCCGCCCTATTAGGGCTTCCAGTCGTGACTGCATTACGGCAAGTGGTGTTTGCATTTCATGGGAGGCATTTTCAATAAATTGTTTTTGACTGGTAAATACTTCCATATTTTTCAAAACCAATTCATTAATGGACTCATTAAGCATCTTAAATTCTTCAATCTGAGAAGATGATAACTCTGGAAGCTGCTGCTTGTCGAGGCGAAAACCACGAAGTTTTTCCAACATATCGTAGAATGGTTTCCAAATTTTTCGTGAAATTATTCGCTGTGATAAATAAAAAGAGAGTGATAGCCCGGTAAGCAAAATTCCAAGAAAAAAGGCAATTGTGCCTAACATTTCATCGGCTTCAAGATGCGGTGCTAAAATCTCCAATTTGTAATATTGGTTATGGATTTCTACAAAAGTGTTTAATTTCCTGTATTCATCGAGTTCATCATCTACAGGTTCATAAATTAGCGTATCTGTATAGTTTTCTTTGCTTTTTTGGAAAGTTGCAGCATCTATGGCATAAAAAGTAAAATCGTCCAGCGGGTTATCACCTTGAAATGGAGCTTCAGGATTGGTTTTGAGGTATGCAAGCAGGTTAATTTTTCTATTATGCAACACCTCGTCCACATTCCGAAGTACATTCCAGTTAAGCACTACGTAAAACAGAATGGAAAAAATTCCAAACAGAATCATGAAATAACGCAACTGAATCCGTGAGGTGTAGGTAAGTAGCTTCATCGTGCTTTTATTTGATAACCTATTCCATAAACATTGTTAATTTCTACGTCTGCCCCGGCTTCTTTCAGCTTACGTTTTAAGTTCCTTATCTGTGAGAAAAGGAAATCGAAACTTTGGGCTTCATCCACATAATCTCCCCAGATATATTCTGCCAGTGATACCTTGGAAAGAACCCGTTTATGATTATTAATGAGATAGCTAAGTAAAGCGAATTCTTTTTTAGTAAATGAAATGGGGTTATCAAGGTTGCTTACACCAATGAGGTGTTGGTCTGGTTCAATAATCAGGTTAGAAAAGTGTACGATTTTGTTTGTCTTAAATTGCTTTCTACGGATAATGGCTTTAATTCTGGCATTTAGCTCAGAGAAATAGAATGGTTTGGTAAGGTAATCGTCGGCACCCAGTCCAAGCCCTTTTAGTTTATCATCTAATGAATCACGTGCTGAAAGTATTATGACCCCATTTGTCTTGCCTTCTTTATGCAGGGCTTCAAGTATATCGAAACCATTTCCGTCAGGAAGGTTAATATCAAGTACAATGCAATCGTAGTCGTAAAGAGCGATGCGTTCAGCAGCAGAACAAAATCCTTGGGAAGAATCATACAGGTATCCCTCTTTGGATGCAAAATCTTCCAAACTTTTTAATAATTGCGGTTCGTCTTCTACGATAAGTAATTTCATAAATACAAATTAAGGGATAAATTCTGTAGAAACATTGGAGATATTTTATGCCTGATAATATTCTCTAAAATGTCCGAGGGTTCCTGGTGGTAGGCTGCACTCTTTGACAAAGCTTTGGTTTCAGCGTTGGCTCGTGGGGCTTTGGCAATGTGTGCAATGTGGGTGGGGTTTTATTCTTTTTTGCGGGTGGGAAGAAAAAAACAAAATAAATTTGGCTCCGCCGAGCTCCACTTCGTTCCGGTTCCATCAAATTTGCACTGTCCTGTCAAAAAGCTAAATCTTTTCTTTCGTTATTATTTGTCACTATTGTATCTGTCTGGTCGTCTGTCTTTTTACACTTGTTGCCAACGTTGAGTAGTCGAGTAGGCAAGGGGAATTTCACCCCAAGCCTCTCACAGAACCGTACTTGATAGTCTCCCATCATACGGCTCTTGTTATACAAATCTATGCGCTAA
>RZYD01000568.1 GCA_009930445.1 Bacteroidia bacterium
GTTATTTCTGAAATGGGTTTCCCGTTACCCCATGCGTTGTTGAATAATCTGGTACAGATCATTTACTGTTTCCGACTGCTGGATATCTTCTGCATTGATGGAGAGGTCATATTCTGTCTTCACCAAGGCAATTAACCGCAATGCATTGATGGAATTCCAGTCGAACAATTCGCGGAATCTGACCTCCGGCGTGATGGAACCCGAAGCAATTTCATCATCAAACTCTTCTTCAACTGCCGTAATAAACTGATCAATATTCATGGTTCTGTTTTTATTAAGAGGCAAAGGTACAATAATTTTTTTTCGGGAAGGGATTTCAAGCGGTTTTACTTAATTTTGACGCTAATTGATAAAATGATGAAGGCAAAGAAATTGTTATTGATCAATCCGGTCAGCTACCACCGGAAGGGGTTTTCTGTCGGCAAATGGGGTACAGAAACTCCCCTGGCCTTGGGCATATTGGCCGCTTTAACGCCCCCTGATTTTGAAGTTCAGATTCTTGATGAGGTGCATGAGAAATTTCATTTTACGGATGCTGATATTGTGGGAATTACTGCCTTTACGATTACGGTTGCACGTGCCTATGAAATTGCCGCCTTGTATCGGGAAAAAAACATCCCTGTGGTACTTGGCGGAATACATGCCTCTATGGTGCCTGATGAAGCGATTCATTACGTTGATTCCGTGGTTATCGGTGAGGCTGAATCGGTCTGGGAAATCGTACTGAATGATTTTCGTGCCGGAAACCTGAAAAAAGTTTACCGCGGTGAATATACCGATCTGAAAAATGCACCTAAACCCCGCATCGATCTCTTTCGCTATAAGTACCAGAGCAGTAACATTCAAACGTCCAGGGGTTGCCCCATGAATTGTGAGTTTTGTTCCGTGACCCTGTTTAACGGCCATAAATACCGTGAACGCCCTGTAGAGGAAGTCCTCGATGAACTTGCCCTGAGCCATTCCTTCCCTCAATACTTTTTCGTCGATGACCACATCGTGAACAACAGTAAAAAGGCGCAGGACCGAATGATAAAGCTGTTCAGGGGTATGGTGGATCGTAAATTGCAAAAACCCTGGTTCGGACAGGGCTCATTGAATATCGCCGATAATGAAGAGGTTCTGAAATGGGCTCACCGCAGTGGTTGTTATATGATTCTCACCGGTTTTGAAACCGAAAAAGAAGAAGGGCTGAAAGGCATTGGAAAACAACGCAACCTGCGACGTGGTTCCGGTTTCTATAAAAAAATGATTAACCGGATGCATAAACACCGTATCGCGGTATTAGGCGCTTTTATTTTTGGCCTGGATACCGATTCGGAACAGGATATCCTCGACCGTGCGGAGTATATTAAAAAAAGCCGGGTCGATGCTATGCAACTGAGTATTCTTACGCCTTTGCCGGGAACCAAAGTTTTTCAACGGGCCGTCGATGAAAACAGGTTGTTATATACCAATTTCCCGGCCGACTGGCAAAAGTATCACTTCATTGAAGTAACCATGAAACCGGCAAAAATGAGTGCAGCGCGGTTGAAAGAATTGATGCTTCAGGTGAATCGTTCCCTTTACTGCAAAGAAAATCTGCGGCGCCGTATGTTTAAAACCCTTTGGCGTACCCGCTCTTTTATCGCTGCCTATCAGGCTTATTCCTATAATTTTACCTACGGAAGAATGGGACTCGAAGAAGAAATTTATCAGGATACTATAAAAGAGGGTCTCAACATGAA
>RZYD01000569.1 GCA_009930445.1 Bacteroidia bacterium
GACAGGTGCGGATTTCAATTGCAGCAGTACCTCCTTCTCCAAACCAAAAAACTCCACAATATGATCACGGGCATAAGGTGTCCGGTTATTCAGAAAGGGTTTAAACACACCATTGACATAATAATTCTCCCAGGTTGCAGCCGACTGGCTTCCCCACCGCTGTTTGTGCCGGGTCATCTCCGGGCGTAAAAAATCCACCAGTTGATCGGTTAACTTCAACATGGGAGCAGGAAGAAATACCGAATTCATTAAATCGGCATAACGATTAATAAAAGCATCACGAAAGGGAATATGACCCAAAAGTTTAGTAAACAACACCGCATTAGCGGTAATCGTATCCTCCGAAATGCGCTGCAATTGCTTAACATAGGCATTACAATTCGTTAGAAGAGAAGTACTAACATCCAGATCAAGTAAAAAATAACGCCATTTACCATTATTGTAACGCCACCATTTCATATTGTTGTGTGGCCAGTCGGTGTTCACCATGTAAATATTTATAGCCATCACATCTACAAATGATTGCAGATCCAATGCATCGGCAACCGTATCAAAATTAGCCGGAACCGAAAGGTCGTGCTGCGTGATAAAACGAAAAAACGACAGAAAGTCACGATTTTCTCCGTCAATCACCTCGCCCTGTTCTTCCAGAATATCAACACGATCAGGGTCGTAACCATAATTTGACGCCAGGTAATAACGATCAATTTTTTCACGAAGATTATGAATGCCCCAGTATTCTCCATTCAGGAATACCAATGCCGGCTGATAGTCAAGAATATCCACATGCGTTTTATATTGAACCAGTTTATGGACAAAAGCATCACGAAAAAAACAGGAAAAAAAATCATTTCCAGCATTTCGCATTACAAAACGTTTATAGGTAAGATTGGGTTTATCGGGAAACAAGGGGTAATAAAACCCATCCCTTCCATATTTCCCTTTGGCCATGAGCCGGAGAGACTTCTGGGGTAATGATCGGGTCCACCCACCATGAATTTTTAGTCCACAATCCTGGGCAAGCAGGGTTCCTTTTTCAGGATCAAAGAGTTCAAGAAAAACCGGGATTTCTGTATCGTCCCAAAAATTGGCTCCAAAATAGGGAGTACTATTAATGTACTGATTACCAAGAACATATATTCCAAACTCCGGATTCCAGAAATTTTCCGGATCAGAAGCCACCGATACAACCGGGAAAGTAGAGGAATCGTTAATAAAATAAGTGGTAGTAGCCACACGGGAGGGCACCGCAAATTCCTGAAAAGCCCTTACGCGGAAGACGCAAGTAGAGGTAAGTACCAGATGCTCCGGAAGAAGGGAAGAAGTATCTGAGGGGACACTTCCATCCAGGGTAAAGCGGATTTGCAGGGTGGAATCAACAGGAAATACCTGAACAACCACTGAATCTGAATAAAAACCTGTTTCAGGGAAAATTTTCAGCGAGGAGGAAACCGCATGGCCAGCACCATATTCGGTCTGATTTCCTGCACCCGGAGAAGGGAGGAAAAAATAGGAAAGTGAATCCATCCCGTCCACTAGCCGTCCGAAAGAGACATCGGGCTGGAGTGAAGGGACTTCCATCCGATCGAGAAGATGGCCCAATGGACTAAAGAGATAAATATTCTCGCCCGAAGCACTTATGCCAAAATTGGAATGCAGTGGTAATTCCGGAGCAAAAAACCATTCCGGAACGGGCCCGAATTGTCGGGTAGTATCGCAGA
>RZYD01000570.1 GCA_009930445.1 Bacteroidia bacterium
GCGGATTGATAACAACCGTGGGCTCCTCAGGGCTCCGGCTGTTGCTGATCCTAATATTCTGATGCTGCGCGGTTACTGCATGGCCTGACATCAACAGAAGAATCATAATAAAATTACGCCACATCGATCGTTATTCCTTTTTACAAAGATACATATCTCCCATTATTTCAGCCCAAATTTTTCCTTCCATGCTCTCCACCTCCTGCCTTTCTACATTAAAAACAGCATTCCATTCACATATATTACTATCAATCAATAAATTATAATTTAACCAAAAAATTTAATCATTTAGTTAAAATAAATAGTTAACTTTGAAACAACGAAAAGAAACCATCATGGAAGAAACGACAACAGAAAACAAGATACTGGAGGCGGCAAAAAAAATTTTTCGTCAAAAAGGAATGGAAGGAGCCCGGATGCAGGAGATTGCCGATGAAGCAGGAATCAATAAAGCCCTGCTTCACTACTATTTCCGAAATAAAGAAAAACTCTTTCTGGCGGTATTCGAAGATTCATTTATTCAAATCATTCCCAACCTTTCGGACATTTTTACACAGTGTATTACGATTGAAGAAAAAATCAGCCTTTTTGTGGAGTCGTATATAAAAATTCTGGAGCCCTATCCTGATTTGCCCATGTTTATTCTTTCGGAATCGCGCCGTGATCCGTCCATATTGATCAATGTGCTGGAGCGAAGCGGAATTCATCCCAAAGAAATTACATTATTATTGAATAGCGAAATGGAAAAAGGGAATATCATCCCACAGAATCCTGCGCATTTAATGGTCAACATTGTATCGCTTTGTATTTTCCCTTTTCTGGCCCGGCCGTTACTCGAAATCGTTATGCTGAAGAAACAAGGCTTAAACCCAAAAGATTTCTACAATAATCGAATGGCGGAGACCAAAGATTTTATCCTTCGTGCAGTGATTCCTAATTATCAAAAAAGATGAAAACAATACTATTTTTAAGTAGTCTGATTCTATCCTTTAGTATTGCGGCTCAGGATACGCTATCGCTCAACCAGTTACGTATCGAAGCGGAAAAAAACTATCCAAATCTTAAACGCAAGGTGTTGCTGGAGCAAACCAGCGAAGAACAAGAAAAAATACTCAGAAGCAATTATTACCCCCAGTGGGAATTGGGTGGCCTTGCCAGCTGGCAATCGGACGTTACTACGCTGGAAATCGTTCCGACATCGGGGAACGTTCCCTTTTCGGCAGCGGATTTATTTGTAATTCCTGAAGTAAGTCGTGAGAATTACAAAATTACCGTTGATGTTAAGCAACTCATTTGGGATGGCGGTGCCACCCGACAAGCCAGGCGCCTTGAAAGAGCTTCGCTGGAGACAGAACTCAGTTCACTCGATACCGAACGCTATTCGATTGGAGAAACGGTTAATACCCTGTTTTTCAACCTCCTGATGTTACAAACCACAGAGCAAATACTCACGCTCACCCGGAAAGAATTCAAAACAAAATCAAAAGCGCTACAATCGGGTATCGACAATGGAACGGTGGCCGCCTGGAACGCGGATGCGCTTCAGGCAGAAATTCTGGCACTGGAACAAAAACAATCTTCCAATTCCATTAAAATAGGAGCAATAATTGAGCAACTAAATATCCTTACCGGAAAAACCTATTCAAAAAACGCCATAATTGAATTCCCGGAACCCCTTCCCAAAATACTGCCCACTGAAATTTTACGGCCTGAATTAAAG
>RZYD01000571.1 GCA_009930445.1 Bacteroidia bacterium
TACGGCCCACTACAACTCAGTGATCATGAATGCTGATTTGAAAAAAAATGTCGTATTCGCTGACCATAACCTGGTAACCGACAGTGTTTTTGCTGAAGTAAACCTGATCATATGCCGTAATGTATTAATTTACTTTGATAAAGAGCTACAGGATAAGGTAATCCATTTATTTACTGAAAGCCTTACCAATGGGGGTATTCTCTGTCTGGGATCGAAAGAAAACCTACGGTTCAGTAGTTCCTTTCCCGCATTTCAACCCATCAATGAAGCGCACAAAATTTACAGAAAAAAATATACGCCCTAAATGCATCCCGGAGCTGTTGTTATCGGTGCCTCAGCAGGCGGCATGGAAGCCCTGGCAAAAATCATCCCCCCCTTGCCGGAAAAATTCCCGGTACCCATTATCATCGTGCAACATATCAGCCCCGACTCAGAAAACTATATCACCACTTATCTGAATAAATTGAGTAAGCTGAAAGTGAAAGAAGCAGAAGAAAAAGAGAGTATAACCCGTGGCAAAGTGTATATCGCACCCCCCAATTATCACTTGCTGGTGGAACGGAATAAAACCTTTTCACTTACCATTGCAGAACGCGTAAGTTACGCCCGTCCTTCCATCGATGTACTCTTTGAAACTGCAGCAGAAGCCTATGGCCGATGGCTCATTGGGATTATTCTCACGGGAGCCAATCACGACGGAGCTGCAGGGATGTATACGATTCAACGCCACGGAGGTCTTACGGTAGTTCAGGATCCGTACACAGCTGAAATTGATACCATGCCGCGCGCCACACTGGAACAAATAACACCCACAAAAATACTTCCGGCAGAGGCGATCCCCGGCTGGCTTATCCAGATAACAAAATAATAATCGATTTATACGGCAGGGAATCCCAAAAACCCTTGAACTGAATTTTCAGTAATTCGTTGTATTTCAACCTTTTGGCATGTCTCAGTACAAATGGCCAATTGGTATAAATCGGGAAGCGGCATAAGATGCAATTCACAGGATAAACCAACAGGATCCTCCACACAGAAATCCCCATGGCCGGAGGGCACAATACTAAAATTTGACAATCCGTAGGCGATTCCCTGGCCCAAAAATTTAAGATAGGCCTCACGGGAAGTCCAGAGCTGATAGAACAGCTGATCGCGACGCTCGGGTGAAGAAATTGCAGCCAGCAGCCCATTTTCTGTTGAGGAAAAATACCGGCTGGCCACATGCATCCGTGCCTGTCGTATCTTCTCCACATCGACGCCTACCGGAACCGTTCCAGTGGCAACTACCACATAATCTACTGAATGCGACTTATTAAAATACCATCCTTCAACTCCTTCCGGTTGGGGTTTTCCATAAACATTTATTGAAAACTGCTGATCCGGAAGTGAAATGCCCAACTCATGGCGGAATAACAAACGCATCAACAACTCACTATAAAGGTAATGGGAGGCTGTTAACCGATTTCCGGTGGCGTGGTAGCGTTCAATCACCGCATCCAGATGCTGATGCGCGGCGTATTCCAGCAATGTATGCTCTTCCACACAGTGAATATCCATATAATAGACATTGATCATCCTTGCAAAGCCTGTTTTCAATGAAAAAATTAAAAATCACCTTTCTGTTGCCAAATCCGGATTGCCTCATCCACCTTTTCCTCCATCGGCAATCGCCCATCGATCCAATGGATAATAAACCCCTTTCGCTCCATCCGTCGGAA
>RZYD01000572.1 GCA_009930445.1 Bacteroidia bacterium
AAATCCTCCTCATAAAAACTAAGGTGTTTGTCCTGCAATGTCATGTAATAATTAATATCCTCAGTATAACGATTTTTCAGGATATTCACCACCGAATCACCCTGTTCCATCCTTCCGGTATAATAATACACCTGAGCAAAAGGAACCATATAGTAATCGAAGGGAAATTTTGCATGCGGGAAAAGCTCCAAAGCATAATCAATGCAGGCAACGGCTTTTTCGTCTTGGCCAATCGTGAGCAACGCTTCCGCCACGCGATAAAAATTCTGCTTAGGGATGGCAGAGTTTCTGTTACTTTCACGGTCAACCACAACATCGGGCTCATTTAAGCGACCCCACTGACACTTGTTCATCAGGATATCGAATGACCGTTCGGGCGAAACGCCACCAATCCGGCTAACAAAGCCATTTTCTGCTTTAACAGGAAGAAAACGGTACACAAATCCTTCAAGGTGACAATATTTATCGACATCGAAACTGGAAGCCACCGTACCCGGGTTGGCAAAATAAATAGGACGACTCCAGTCGCTACTGGCCAGGAAATCGAGGAGAACCAAGTCGTTCTTGTACAAATAATTTCCGCGTAAATCCCATTCCACTTCGTCCACAATGCGGTCGGCAAGGTCTTCGGGGACAATACCATTACGGAGAACCTTATTTTTATCAACCGTAAGTTTTACTTTTTTAGTAGGAAAATAATTGATCTTTTTTCCCCCCTGAACCGGCAGTTTGGTTTTTGAGCTCTCACTGGCGATAAAATCCACCAGTTGTTTAAGTTCAACGCGATCCTCGGTTCGGGGATAATAAGGAATAATTTCATTCACTCCTTTGTTATATTGCTCCGGTGCAAGCGTGAAGGAAAGGGGTTCGGAGTCGTATATTTTCCTTGCCAGCTGATGGGCATACCATTCAGAGGAGGAGAGCATAAAATTCACCACCCTGACATCGGTACGAATCCCTTCCACCTCCTGGGCATACCAAAGCGGGAAAGTATCGTTATCGCCATTGGTAATTAAAATGGCATTCGGCTCGCAGGAGTTGAGATAATTGGCGGCAAAATCACGCGCAGCATATTTTCCTGAACGGTTATGGTCATCAAACCCCTCTTTTGCCATAATACCGGGTACCAACAACAGGCAACAGATTGTAGCCACAACAGCAGAAACCTTTCCTCCCAGTGTGCGTTTTAGCCCTTGAGCAATAGCTACCACACCAAATCCAATCCAGATAGTAAAAGCCATAAATGATCCGGCATAAGCATAATCACGTTCTCTGGGTTGAAAAGGATACTGATTGAGATAAACAATAATGGCCAAACCGGTCATCAAAAACAAAAATCCAACAATAAGGGTACTTTTTGGATCCTTATAGAGCTGAAAAAAGAAGCCGGCCAATCCCAATAACAGCGGCAGCATATAAAACTTGTTATGCGCGGGATTTTTCATACTCGAAGGCAAATCGCTCTGATTTCCGAGATGCATGCTATCGATAGCGTTAATGCCTGTAATCCAATTTCCATTTTTTATGCCTCCGTGGCCTTCGATATCATTTTGTCGCCCGGAAAAATTCCACATAAAATAGCGCATATACATATGGCCCACCTGGTACCTAAAAAAATAGGTCAGATTTTCACCAAAGGTAGGCATAGTATGAAATTCGTACGAACCATCGGCAGCCTGTACCTGAATCTGCCTTCCTTTCATGTTACCCCACGATTT
>RZYD01000094.1 GCA_009930445.1 Bacteroidia bacterium
TGAACGTAATGTTCAAGATCGGCGACTTTTCCCTGTGTTTTATAGAGATTTATTGTGTCTTTCGTCAGCAGGGCTACACCTGCGCTGTCGTACCCCCGGTATTCGAGGCGACGTAATCCGTTAATCAAAACAGGATAAGCATCCCGGTAACCCACGTAAGCCACAATTCCACACATAATACTTATTTTTAGTTATTGAATTTTTGTATAGATTATTTGGGCTCTGAAACGGGGATTCTGGGTATCGCCAACCAAAGTGGGTTCCGTTCCATAGAGCACAGCCCGTTCCGGTACGGCAGAGCCGCCTGAGACAATCAGCTCTAAACCACGATTGGTAATATCACCACCCAGCACATGCTGAACATAACGGGTAATACGAAATGTATAGGTACCTGATTCGGCGTTATAATTTCCACCATAGAAAGCACTACCCTCCGAATAATCGGGAATCACCGATTGTGATCCGTCGTCGTTCACCATCATCAGTTCAAAATTCGCGGGCAGTGAATAGGATGTATCCTGATTATACACCTGCATAATAAGTTTTGCCTCATTCACAGACGTTTCAAAATCTCCATTTAAAGCGAGCAGATCAGGGATACGGATTACTGATTTCACGCCGCCCATGGGCTGTACGAAAAGTTGTTCACGGCCACCTAAAGTATCCCCGTCAAGTTGTGCGGTAAGTTCGGGGGAGGCCAAAGAGTAATCGTGCTCAAACTGGCTGTATCGGGGTGTATAGGTGCTGCTTCTCATTGAAAAGGTAGAGGTATCGGTAGTATTATGGTAATATAACACGGTAATTGAACGCGTATTCAGGAGATCGACGTCGAAAATTGAACCTTCCCCCGGGGCGGTAATGGGTTCAAAGGCAAAATACAATCCGGCCATAAAGTCGGAAAATACCACATTATCGACGAAATTGGCGGTATCGGCCTGCAAAATTCGATTGGCAAAATCCAGGTTCAGCGGAATGGCGAGGCGAGGGGTGCCGGGCATTGCGTCCGGATCCATCACACTGTCGTTGGGAGCCGGGGTAAACACAAAATCTCCGACCGGCTCGGGTTTAAAGGCGCACCGTCGGGTAGAGTAATATGTACTATCGAATTCAATATCTTCATCCAGTTCATAAACAGTAACATGCAAGGGTGTGGCGGGATTTCCATATACGCCTCCGGTATAATGAAAATAGACGACCATACTGTCGGCCACCGGATTTGTTCCAAAGTTGGGGTTATTGGAAGTCATCCACAATTCTGCGACCAGATTTGAGGTAGAAGGGCCAAACACCGGATCAGCATAGGCTCCTAACATATTAAGGGTAGTTTCATCCGTTCGCAGGGAATCGACCCGTACAGCATGGGCGAAGACAGCTAACGTATCGGTAAAGCCGGTGGAAAGGAGCTCATCATCCATCAGGCCCAGGCCAATCTGGCCGGGATCTTTTTTACAGGACGACAGAAATCCGGAGACAAGAATAATTGACACTGCCAGTAAAAACAGGCGTAAAAACTTCGTTTGGGTCATTGTTGCGAATTAACGATTTACGATGCAAAGATAAAATTCCACATTAATTTTTCTCAGAAAACTGATCATAAAATGCAGAAATCGCATCTACAAACACTTCTTCGTTTTGGTGTTCCAGAATTGGTTTACCGGTAGCGGATAAAAATTCCTTTACTTCAGCATTGATTTTTTCAGCGCCAATTACCAACCCGTCGGAGAAATGAGCAGAAGCTTTCATGATATTAACGAAGCCGGGTTCTTTATAGTATATTAAATCAGATGGAGCGATAGTATCCAGAGCCAGTTTATGATAAAGTTCTGGGCTCAGGGTTTCCGGGAAATCGTCATCATAGTAGGAGGTGATAATTTTCGTATCGCGATACAACGGATTCTGGCCATAAGCTGTACGAAGATAGAGGGGTACGAGTGCAGCGATCCAGCCGTGGCAATGAACAACATCGGGCGGCCATCCGAGCTTTTTCACGGTTTCCAGTACGCCGCGGGCAAAAAAGATCATCCGCTCGTCGTTATCGGCATAAAAACTTTTATCCTTAGCCCGTATGGTCGACTTACGGGAGAAGTATTCTTCATTATCAATAAAATAAACCTGCATTCTGGCGGATTGAATGGAAGCGACCTTAATAATCAACGGGTGGTCATTATCATTGATAATCAAATTCATACCCGATAAACGAATGACCTCGTGCAACTGATTCCTGCGCTCATTGATATTCCCAAAACGAGGCATAAAAGTACGTATCTCTTTACCTCTCTCCTGTATACCCTGTGGTAGATATCGACCAATTTTCCCCAGAGGGGTTTCCGTTAAATAAGGTACAATTTCCTGAGAGATAAAAAGCACTTTCTTCTTACTCATAATTGAAAGACTTTGTAAATAATTGAAAACGAACTGCAAAGATAATAAAAATTTTAAGATTATTTTGCAAATCTGCTATATTGATTTTGTGCCATATACCCAATAAAAATCGACTTGATCGCTTGTATTATCATTATAACCCATTATTAACCAATTCCATATACATAGAAAAAGTATTCAGCATGAGAAAAAAAATTCGTTCAACGGAACCCGTTTGCCCTTCAACTTGTCATAGCATACAGTAACGGATTCTTTTCCATTTTTAAATAAGGAAAAAAAGAAAGGAAAAAGAGGAATCTGAAACTAAAAACCATAAATTTGCGCGATTAAAAAATGGATAAACCGCATTACCATGTATAAAATTGAAAAACATCCCATACTGGAAGTCAGAGAAGGTGAAAAAGTTACCTTTACATTTAACGGACAGGAAGTTACCGGGCAAAAAGGATTTACCATTGCTGCGGCGCTGCATCAGGCTGGTTTTCCCGTGCACAGCCATAGCTTGGCGAACAGAAACAGAAGTCTGGAATGCGGAATCGGGAAGTGTGGAGCTTGTGAGATGCTGGTCGACGGGCAGATCAAAAGGATTTGTATTACGAAGGTCGATGGGATAAAAGAGGTAAAAGAAGTGCCGCATGATTATACACCGGAGCGAGTTTTTACAGAGAAAAAAGAGCCTGTAAAAGTTTTCAAGACCACAGTGGCCATCATTGGAGCAGGGCCTGCCGGACTGGCGGCACGCGAAGAGTTGAACAAGCATCACATTGAAAATATTGTGGTAGATAACAACAGCGAAATCGGCGGGCAATTTAATATGCAGACTCACCAGTTTTTCTTTTTTGAGAAAGAGAAAAAATTCGGTGGAATGCGGGGTTTTGAAATTGCCAAAACACTGGCTGGTGCTAATAATGACGGCATTTTTCTGGATTCTACGGTTTGGGATATTCTGGAAGGGAAACGACTGGCAATAAAAAACATCGCCACAGAAGAAATCTATTACATAGAAGCAGAGCATTTGATAATTGCCACGGGTGCAGTACCTTTCATGCCCACATTTGAAAACGACGATCTTCCCGGAGTATATACGGCAGCGGTTGTGCAAAAGATGATGAACACAGAGTTCACCCTTTTGGGAAAAAACATCCTCACGGTTGGCGCCGGAAACATTGGTTACCTCACCAGCTATCAGCTGATGCAAGCCGGGGCGAAGGTAAAAGCGATCATTGAGGCGCAACCCCATGAAGGGGGATTTCCGGTGCAGGCCAACCGGGTGCGCCGGTTCGGAATACCGGTACTCACCGGGCAAATTCTGCTCAAGGCAATTCCCAACGCGGCAAACGATGGGATTACCGGTGCCGTGATTGCACAATCGAAAAACTTTAAAGCCATTCCCGGAACGGAAAAAATTATCTCCGGCATCGATGTGATAAACATTTGTACCGGCCTTGTTCCCGACGACCAGCTGCTCATCAAGGGTAATGAAATTTTTGGCCGGCATTGCTACGGTGCCGGCGACGCCATCCGCATCGGCGAAGGAACCAGTGCGGTTCTCCGCGGCCGTCAGGCTGCATTCGACGTGCTTCAGGAAATGAACGAACGGTTCGACTATGATGCCTATCTGGCCCTTTCAAAAGAATATATCGATTCGCAACAACACCCGGTAAAAATAATCGAAGAACCTTTACGTCCCGATAAAAATCGTATGGAGGCAAAGCCCTTTGTTCTGATCGATTGCCTGTATGGTTTTGCCTGCAACCCTTGTGAATTTGCCTGTCCCCATGGCGCTATCACTAAAACTTCAACC
Organism: Bacteroidia bacterium; assembly: GCA_009930445.1. Classification (GTDB taxonomy): domain Bacteria; phylum Bacteroidota; class Bacteroidia; order Bacteroidales; family BM520; genus BM520. The sequence continues at coordinate 4,187 of RZYD01000094.1, forward strand.
AGCACCGTCCCAAAAATTGACTTCGAAAAATGTATCGGCTGTATGGAATGCGTTTACCAGTGTCCCGGCCTTGCAATTTTTGGCTACAATATTAAAAAAGACTGGCTTTTCCTGCCCATTGAATATGAAGCAGAGGAAGGCAGTGCCGTTTTTCTGGTAGATAATCAAGGTAAAATTCTGGGGGAAGGAACCATCGAAAAAATTCTGAAAAAGAAGAATAAAACCAATATTGCCCGGGTAAAAGCTGCCGATGTTCACGGTGAAAACCTCATGGCCGTCAGAGGGTTTATTGTAAAAGAAAATTACCCCGGGAAAATCGAATTTCTTCCCAACGATGATACCATCACAACCAAAACATATATTTGCCATTGCGATGATGTTACGATGGGTGAAATTCTTGATGTGGTAGGCGATAGAAAATTCATTTCTGTTGACGAAATTAAACACACGACCCGACTTGGAATGGGGGCTTGTAGAGGAAAACGTTGTATTCCCCGGTTAAAACAAACCATCCGAAGATATGGTATTTCCGTTGTTGGCGAAGCCACACCCCGTGGACCGCTCTCCAATCAGGTGGATCTGGGAGAGGTATACCCCACGAACAAGCCCGTAGAATACATGGTAAATGTGAACCAGAATAAAGTCAGGAAAGTCAACACAGAAATACTTATTGCCGGTGGAGGAATTGGTGGCAGTGCCCTATTCCGTTATTTCGCAGAAAAAGGCTTAAATCCCGTCCTTGCCAATTATGGCCGTGGCGCCTCATGGCGTAATATTGCCGGCGGACGAACGGCATTTTCGCTGCCGGAGATTGCCGATATCGCTAAAAATAACCATGAAATATTTAAAAGCCTTCAACACGTAAAAAATATCGACTACCGGCTGATTAATTATGTTACGTTTGCACACGATCAGGCCACTTACCAGGCACTCGAAGAATCGAAGAGCTGGTCGGATGCCTATATGGTAGATGTCAAAGATTTTACAAAAGAAATCAGCCCCTATATCAATCCAAACCTCGATAAATACAGTGCAGCACTGATTACGCGCGACTGCTGGCAAGCTACACCAGGACGGGTCATTGATCTCATCCGCAGCATGGGCATTGACAACGGCGGTATTCTGCTGGAAGATTGTAAACTGATAGATGTGCATCAAGAAGAAGGAAAATACATTGCACTTCTCCGCGATCATGACAACACGTATGTAGAATATACTGCAACACATTTTGTAAATGCTTTAGGTCCTGAAGCCGGAGAATTTGCCCGGAAACTGGGCGTTCTTACAGGGCTTTATCCGGTTAAGCATCAGGCATTTATCACGCGAAGATTACCATGGTTAGGAACGAACAACACGCCGTTGCCTATGTTAATCGATCGCCGAAACTATAAAGGATTTTCAGCGGTTTACGGACAACAACTGGCAGAAACAGGGCAGGTTATCGGATGCGCCAGTCCTGCCGTCGATCCCATTGAATCACGTTCTAACTTAAAAATCAATTCCCGCGAATTTCTTGAAATTGCCTCGGAAACTTTTGTCGACTGGTTGCCCATGCTTTCCGCTGTGGGATTCCAGGCCATCTGGGCCGGGTATTATGTGGAGCCACGAATGTTTATCGATACAGAAAAAGGACTTTTTACAGGTTTGCGGGGACATGGTTTTATGCTGAGCCAGTATCTGGCCAAACTTTATGTGGATCAATACACCGGAACGCCCACTCCCGCCTATTTCGACCGGCTCAAAGCAGAAGGCGACGGATTGCTGGAGAGTGCCTTCAAATAGAAAGAGAATTAATTCGGCTAAATATTTGTTTTTCATAATCGTAGATTTTACCTTTGCACCCCCTTTTTAATAAGAAAGTGTGTGAAGTGAATGTTCTGAATAATTTTGAAATCCCTTATAAAGGGTTATCGTTTGGTGTGCATGAATATGAATTCACCATTAACGATTCGTTCTTTGAAGCAATTACGTATTCTGAAATAACCCAGGGGCAATTAATTTGCACCATCCTTCTGGATAATAATCCGGGGATGATGCAACTTGAATTTACAATTCGTGGTACGGTTAAACTCATTTGCGACCGATGCGTGGAAGAATTTGACTACCCCATCGAATGCCACGAAATTTTGATTGTGAAAACGGGCCCGGAAACCAAAGAAGAAAGCGATGAAGTAATCATAATCGCCCACAACGAAACAAAACTCGTACTTTGGCAATACATTTATGAATACATCAGTTTACAGGTTCCGTACCGGAAAGTTCATCCCGACGATGAAAACGGAAACAGCACCTGCAATCCGGAGCAAATTGAACGCATCGTGAAACTGAGTTCAACCAGCGATACTGACCCCCGCTGGGATGCACTAAGGAATATACAACTGGATAACGATTAAGAGTATTAACCTATTTAAATAAGCTTACAATGGCACATCCTAAACGGAAAATCTCAAAAACGCGCAGAGATAAAAGACGGACACATTACAAAGCAGAGGCACCTCAACTTGCTACCTGCCCAACAACCGGCGAAGTACACCAATACCACAGAGCGTACTGGGTGGATGGAAATATGTACTACAAAGGCCAAATTGTGATCGAAGCCACCGGGGAATAATTTTCAGCTTTCCCCAATGTATAACCAACGCATCTATAATGCGGCGGAAAAATTATAATAACCGGAATATCAATATATTGTGATACTCCGGTTTTATGTTTTTAAGGTTTTCAGTTTCTGAAAGCCGATTTTTCTTATCTATTATTACTGAAAAATTAATCATTAATTGTATTTTCGCAGGCAAACTTTTAGCGTATGACGACTATTAAAGCAGCAATAACCGGTGTGGGTGCCTTTGTTCCTGAATACAGGCTCACCAATGCAGAACTCTCAAAAATGGTAGATACTACCGACGAGTGGATTATGACACGGATTGGGATAAAAGAACGCAGGATCATCAAAGAAGCGGGAGAAGGTTCCTCGTTCGCGGGAGAGAAAGCGGTACGGCAACTGCTGGAGAAAACACATACCGACCCCTCCGAAGTAGATGTACTAATTTGTGCAACAGTAACACCCGACATGCAGTTTCCGGCTACAGCCAATATTATCAGCGATAAGGTGGGCATCCGGAATGCTTTTAGTTTTGACCTGAATGCCGGATGTTCAGGCTTTCTGTACGCCCTGACCACAGCCAGTAAATACGTGGAATCAGGGGCATATAAAAAAGTAGTCGTAGTAGGTGCGGAGAAAATGTCGTCAATTGTTGACTATACCGATCGTTCTACCTGTTGTATCTTCGGAGATGGCGCCGGCGCCGTAATGCTCGAACCTTCGACCGACGAATTTGTTATAACTGATTCCCTTCTGCAGTCCGACGGGGTGGGTCGGGTTCACCTCCATCAAGTCGCTGGTGGAAGTGCAAAACCATCCTCACATGAAACCGTGGAGGCACGGGAACACTTTATTTATCAGGAGGGACAACCGGTGTTTAAATGGGCGGTTTCGAAAATGGCCGATGTATCGCTGGAAGTGATGAGAAGAAATAATATCACACCGGAGTCACTGACCTGGTTGGTACCGCATCAGGCGAACCTGCGTATCATTGAAGCGGTAGCACGAAGAATGGGCATAAAAAAAGAACAGGTTATGATTAACATTCAGCGCTATGGGAATACGACAGCAGCCACATTACCTCTCTGCCTTTGGGAATGGGAATCGCAACTAAAAAAAGGAGACAACCTGATACTCACCACCTTTGGGGCTGGTTTTACCTGGGGGGCCATTTATGTAAAATGGGCCTACAATACTGAGGCCTAACCTTGTAATAAAAAAAATTCAGGAAAACTCTTCGAAATTTCCAATTATTCAAACCACCGACGCCCACGGGCAAAAAAGGTGTAATGAAGCGTAAAACTTAATACCTCATTCAATTGTCCACGGTTAAGAAAAGTCTGGGCATTCCCGGCATGTGGCCTTACTGGAGTAAGAAAAACAGTATTTGAATACCTGACATTCAACTCCCAGTTAAGCAGAAACCGAAGACTCAGCCCGAAATCCAGTCCAAAATCAAAAAAATTGAATTTTCCACCGTATACCTCATCATTAATATACCCATTCGACATTTCGTAGCTATCGAGCAAAAGCCCGACACTCGG
>RZYD01000573.1 GCA_009930445.1 Bacteroidia bacterium
GGAGGACTTGGCGATTCGGTGGCTCAGTTACTTGCACTTCATCTTCCGGTTCCCATGGAATACGTGGCAGTGAAGGATGTCTGGGGGCAAAGTGGTACGCCAGCCCAACTCATGGCGCATTATAATCTTAATGAAGAAGCTATTATTCAGGCTGTTAAACGAGTCTTACTGCGAAAATAGTTCCTGTTTACCCTGCAAAGTAACTACCGAAAAATTACCCTGAGATGATTAGTGCTGATCTATTTCAAACTTTCTGGAACAATGTATTGGATACTTCATGGCTTGAAATTATTGCCGTTTTTTTTGGTATTGCCAGTGTTTGGTTTGCAAAAAAAGAAAATATCCTTGTTTATCCAACCGGAATCCTTAGTGTATTGATTTATGTGTGGATTTGTTTTACAGCAAAATTATATGCCGATGCCGGAATTAATTTTTACTATTTCGTAACCAGTGTTTACGGATGGTATGCCTGGACCCATAAAAGCTCCGGGGATACCGGCTTGATTATTTCTGTCAATAGCAACAAACAACAATGGATGTGGGCCATTCTTTCGGTTGGCGCCTATGGCCTGATATTTTTTACCCTCTGGACTTTTAAGCAGAATGACACGGAGTACATGCAATCGTATCTACCCTACACCGATTCATTTACCACTGCCATGTTTCTCATTGCAATGATTCTTATGGCCAGGAAAAAAGTTGAAAACTGGGTATACTGGATCATTGGTGACGTGGTCAGCATTCCGCTGTATTTAGTTAAAGGACTTGTTTTTACCGGGTTTCAATACCTGGTATTTCTAATTATCGCCTTCATGGGATATGTGGCGTGGAAGCGGAGCTATAACGAATGGCGTACGAAATCTGTAATCGGTTAATCCAGTGGTGAAAATTGCAGTTACCGGACCGGAATCATCGGGAAAGACAACGCTTACCCGTCAATTGGCTGAATATTTTCATACCGGATGGTGCCCTGAGTATTCCCGCGAATATTTTCAACAACGGGCAACCGATTATACGTTGGCCGATGTGGTAGCTATTAACAAGGGCCAGATGAATGCCGCTCAAAACCTTATTGCGAAAATGAATACAGCCGGAATATTGTTTTTTGACACCGAACCCATCGTTAATCAGGTGTGGGCAATGAAAAAATTTGGGTTTTCGCCTCCTGAAATTCAAAAAACAGTGTCTCAGCCGGATTATGATCTTTATCTGTTGTGTTTTCCTGATCTGAAATGGGAATATGATCCCTTACGTGAAGATGAACACCAGCGCATGGTTCTTTTTGATAGCTATGTTTATGTTTTGACAATGATTAAGGCTAATTTTTTTATTGTGAAGGGTTACGGCAAAAGTCGGTTCACCATGGCGTTAGATCGTATTTTATCACTGTTTCCTTCCATGAATAATTTCAAATAAAATGAGTCAAAAGCGGCATATTCTGTTTTTAACCCGCTGGTATCCCAACCGACGCGATCCCATGCCCGGACTCTTCGTGAGGAATCATGCCCTGGCTGTGGCAGCTAACGAACAAGTGACGCTTCTTTATGTACAGCCTGAGCCTGATGCCGTAAAGCGATACGAAATTACAGAGGAAGATGATCAGGGAATTTATACTGTGCGGATATATTACCGGAATCCAACGAAGGCAGGCAATCCGTTCGCTATGGCGACAAAGATAGTTCGGTTTATCATCGCGCATAAAAAGGG
>RZYD01000095.1 GCA_009930445.1 Bacteroidia bacterium
TGTTCCTGTTGGGAATGACCCGGCTGTAAGGTCTGCAGAAGATGCAGGATTCGTTGATCCTGCAGAGAATGTGTAATCAACCATTACATCATTACCTACGGCAACGTTTGTCTCGACATTAAATGCCGGACTTGTTGCTTCGGCCCCGGTGGCAGGATTCGTTGAAAGTAAGTGAATTTCTAAATTTTGATTTTCTGCAAAAGTAAAATATGATGCACCGGGCTGGAAGGTAACGACAGCATAAGGAACCGGAGAACCGGTCATGGGAGTTGCTGTGACTAGTCCTTCTGTAAAATCGCCATTCTTATCCTGTAAAACATAATATGTATCTGCTGTACCTGAAAATCCGGGTAACCCAGAGCTGTACAGATAAACAGTTATAGCACTACCACCGGTAACAATAACTTTCCATTCCCGCTTTACACGCAAATAAGTTGTAAAAGCAACATCGGTGGAATACCAGTCGGTTGCAGCTTTGCTTCCGGAGCTAAAATTCGCTCCGTCATTGCCCCAAATTACAAATGTTGTGTCGTTCTCAAACACAGATGAATTCTCCTTGTTCGAGGCAGCCAAAGGACCCAATGCCATTGCAACAACCGTGCTCTCATTAATACTCTGAGATTGTTTCTGATTTTGCGCCGCTAAATCGTCACGGCCTATCCCTGCAATGTCATACTTGTAAATGGGATCTGCAGTCCATATCACATATCCGTTGGAATTGACATAATTAATCGTTCCTGCTTTGCCTCCGTCAGGGAAACCGGGATAACCAAAAGGCAAAGTAGTGATTTGATTTGGAGAAGAAAGAGAAGTATTATCAACGGAGAAAGAACTGGCAGGCGCAGCTTCTGTCCAGGCAATGACAGAAGAATGTGCAAAACTACTAACTTCAGAATGGTAATGAAAACCAAAATCTGGCAACCAAACACCAAAAGCCGAAGCAGGCGTATGACCCGTATGATCGTTTTCAAACCCGGGCTGTCCCGGGTGGGTACTTCGAAGGTAAAAACGATCAGACCCTGTCGCCTGTATCGACGTTACCATTATTGTCAAAAGACTTAATAATCCTACAAACCATGAGAACTTAATGCTTGCCTGACATTTACAGTAATTCTTTCTCATTTCATTTATCTTTAAAAAAAACATTTTGGGCCGGGTAAACAGTTCACCCTAATATGCAAATCTATATCAGGATACCAAAATAACAATTGGTGTTACTACGAAAATTTACCTTACGTCAAAAGCATAATATTACGTAATTATACCCACTTCCACAAAGGAATATATACGGATCGAACCCTCTTTTTGTTTATGATAAACAGAAGAAAACGAACATAAAACAGAGATAAACCCAGAAACCCATATAATACACTGTTTATCAGAGAAATAGAATTACAGTCTGGCGTCTTTCCTTCCATGAACCTGTTTTTTTAAAAAAATAACAATAAGTAGTATCACCCAGAAAGGATAAAAATGAAAAGAGCACAAAATACGATATCAGATCCAACGATTAAATTAATTATCTTATATAATTATTACTATCAAAACATTATTTCCTACTTATAATATTTTGTACATTTTATAAAAAAAATTATAATGGTAATTATATAAAGATTTAAATACGCATCAATTATAACGAGATACCATATTTAATAGCGAGATACGATTCTACTTTCATTCGATCTGTTTCACTCAAGGCTCCGGAATAAAATATTACCTCAGCCAGGCTACCCGAAAAATAACGGGGAACTGCTGCCGAATTTTCTGAACCCACTTTAGTAACGGTACCAGATTGTAACTCCGCATTTCCGGTTAGTTGATACGTACACTCCATCCCATTTTTAAACACACGGATTGCACCAGTTTGATTCCCTGTTTTCAGCACAGTCACAATCGCAACTTCTGCCAAGGAATAGCTGTTTTCTGCGGTTACAGTAGAGGCTTCCCCGTTAATCACTACGGAGAGGGTATTCCCTGAACTGAACTCCACGGTGGAAGAAGCGCCAATCCCAAGCACAGGGCCAATGGATTCAGGACGCGCCACAAAAAACAGGGTCATGGTCTCCTCAAGGGAGCCAGAAGGAAGTTCTGAAAGCAAATAATCATCAGTTCCATCAAATTGTATTACCGGATTATAATTGATCTGATCATTGATAGAAGTCGATAATACAGGCTGGCTGGTGACCGAATTTTGTATGGCATCGAAATTCAATATCTGGTCATCCCAAAGACTGACCTGCTCACCTGACTGTGCCTGATTTGCTGCATGATAAACGCCATTGTTGGAACGAAGCCAAAAGGTCAAACCGGTAAAAACGCCGCCCGGCGCACAGCTGCTCACAACATGGATATACTGCTCACAGGAAGCCGCATTGCCGGCATCATCGGTGGCAGTAAAGGTTATTGTAGTCGTTCCCAGCGGATAAGGATCAGATAGCGGCAGGCCGTCTGATCGCGCGGATGTAACTGCAATAGACGATGTTGCAGTACAGTTATCCGATACCGTTGGTGAAGAGGGTGTTACTGTCATGGAGGTCTGCCCGATAGGCGGCGAAACAGTAACTGCTTCCGGACAGGAAAGTGCAGGTGGTTCGGTATCAACTATGTAACTGTATTCAACAACGCATTCATCGCTAATAGGTACTAAAAATAATACCCACCAGGTAATAGAATATGTTCTTGTTCTAATAAAACTACACCCCCCCCCTGAAGGATCAGGCATTTCGTCACCAAGGGTTGAACTTGGCCCGGTAATACCAGTAACAGGCCAACCTGTGGTTGTGGGAGAATAGACAAGTCCTCCCAAATCTTCGATAAAGTCAGACATTTCCGGGTTATATCCCAGATTGTAAACAGTAGGTTCAGGGCAGTCCAAAACAAAATCCGCCTCAGCAACCACATAAACATTCTGTTTCAGAGAATCCTGGTTATCGCTGTCATCATTGGCATACCAGGTCACAGTGGTTTTACCCACCGGATAGGTAGCATTTGCATTTGTAGTATTATTAAAATCATTCTCAAAAGAAAAACTGCAGTTATCGGATATAATTGGCGTGGGAACACTAACAAAAGAGGAGGAGCCAGAGGGGATCACGACCACAACTGCTGTATCACCTGCCTTTTCATATGACAACTGTGGGGCTGTAATATCAGTACTCTGTACAGTAAAACTTGCTGTAGAAGTACAACCTGCCGGAGCTGCGGAGGTACCTGTTGCAACATACTGGCCCACAGCAAGATTTGACAATTGTACCGGATTGGGATTGGCTGCAGTAAAGTTTATTAATTGATTATAGCCATTTGGTCCTGTAACCGAAACCTCAACAGGTAAATTACCACTATGACCCGTAACAGAAATGGTAACGATACCATCAACATCGTCAGGGCAAACAGGATCCTGGTCAATGCTGGCATTCACTTCAAAAGGATATACAAGCACCTGGATGGATGCAGATTTTGTACACCCATGTTCATTGGTAACCGTTACAGAATAGGTCTGTGAACTGTTTGGTGAGACTGTAACAGAAGAAGTTGTTGAACCATCAGACCAAAGATAGGTTGCTGTTCCCGTGTTGGTTTCTGGGGAAATATAGGCCTCCAGGGTTGTATTGTCGTCCGGGCAAACGTTTATGGTACTTTGTGCAGTTCCATTAACCCGTATTTGAACTGAGGGAGTAGGATTTACCGTTACAACAACATCATCGGTATGCGGACAGTTGCCAAGTGCATCTGTTGTTGTCAGGGTATACGTTTTAGAAACCGGGACATTGGTAATCCCAGTAGGATTAACAACGGGAGAAGCAATGTCCGGATTGCTGAGCCAGTCGGCCGGAAACCATTGAAACCCCACGCCTCCAGAACCATTAAGGGTTGCAGAATTCCCATTACAGATAGTTTTATCACTGCCCGCATCAGCAAAGATATCAGAACCTTCATCAATAAAAATATCCGAAACGGTAATCGGTTCATTACAGTTTAGCAGGTATAATTCATCCCTGACCGTAACATTATAGTATCCGGAGGCAAGGCCATCAAAAGTATTTGATGATTGCCAGGGGCGGGTTTCAGCACCTGAAAGCATAAACTCAAAACCTCCGGAACCTCCGGAGGGATTAGCGATAATAACACCGTTCTCCTGACCGTCACAAACCACGTTATTTGCTGTTATATCAAGGCTTGTTAAATCCAGCACATCATACACCTGGAATCCTAATTCAATAGAAGTAGGGGTTGGGTCGCAGGGGCAACCGGTATAAAAAGTCATGGTAATAATATTATTTTGCGGATCCTCAGGCACACCATCAGCAATAGCATAGAAGAAAACAGTGTCTGCCTCAGCGCCGGCAGGGATAAAAACGGTATCAGGCAACAACGTATTATCCAACTGCAGAATATCGCTTCCATTTACTCCGGGAGGAGAATAATCTATCTTAACAGCGAGTTCCTGAGAATCATCACCGCCTGCCCGGCTTACCACAAAGTAATTTGTGGAAGTCTGACATCCCTCAAAAATGGCAGCTTCACCGATCTGTCCGTTGCTGCAAGAAGTAAGTTCAACATCATTCGATTGAAAACTATTGGCTTCCAGGAAAACCCAGGAGTCCCATTGGTTGTCACCTACATCTCCCACAGCTAATTTTATATGGTATGTTGAACAGGGTACAGCAGCGAAGGTTGCAGTAAGCTTCACGGTACGCCCATCTGCTTCCAGGTTCTCGTATAAGGTATATGGAGGTAAGCCATAAACCTGATTAATACAATCACCAGAACCCGTAGAATAAATCCATGAACTCTGGTCTATATAATATTGTTCATTCTCACCATTACAATTTGTATTCAAAGAATAAAAATATGCACTATAATTAATTTCCTGAGAATAGACTTCAACGTTATCCAGTTCCCAGTAATAAAAATCTTCTGAATCATCCCCATATGTACGAAATCGCACTTTAATGTTATTACCACAATAAGGGGTTATATTAAAGGAATAAGAATCCTGATAATCACCGGAATTAACAAATGTATGTATTGTGTGCCAAACAGATCCATCATATATATCAATATCCATTTTCTCATTTTGAGTATTATGCCACCGTCTTGCATCTAATTTAAGATCAAATGATAAATATATTTCAGAGAAAATTGTACTGGTTAAAATATACTCACTTACTAACCCATAAGAATAATTATACCTCTTTGAAGGAGTTTTGTCATCAAATCTTGCTTTATTATTATCGCCATACCAATTCCCTGCACTTGGGTCATAAGACCAATCACTACCAATACCATCATTAAAATCTTCTTCAAAAATCACAGTTATAGCCATAACTTGATTACATCCATTCTCTATAGGATACTGACCATCATAATAATAACCAAACCATCCATCATCTCTGCCATCACCATGCACATTATTAATACTTACAGCATCTCCACTTGGTAAAAGAGCAACATTCTCATTAACATAATTATATCCATCATTATCCTTACTGGTAACAAAAAACCCAAATACATCATTAAAATCAGAACATGCATATTCAGGATATTCTTCAGAGGCAAAAATATAATTAAAGGTAACTGTGTCTCCCGCCGGAACAAAGTCGAACTCCAATACAGCAGCATCTTGTACAGTCCCGGTAGCAATGCTTTGTAGTTGATCATCTCCACCCGTATTTACTTCAGTAGTAAAATTCGTCAACGTATTTGGCCCCTCTGCATCCGTAACATTGCCTGTCGACAACACAATACCCTCCTCAAAGGGAAAGTCTGCTGTTCCCCTATTAAAATACCCAATCTGCAGACTCTGATTACCACCAAAGGTCACATTACTGGCAGTAAGGCACCCGGTTACTAATACCTCCTGTACCAAATCCGATGCACTAAAATTATTATAGGGTGCATCATCATCGTGATCAACCCGTATTGAATTACCACTGGAATCCTTGGCTCCACGATTACCTGATTTCTTCTTAGTATCTCCCACACGCGGAACCTGCACTCCAAAAGGCGGAATAGTATCCTGCTTCTGCTGCATCACAGCACCGATTGTTATAGGAGGCATGTCTGTTTCTTCCAACATCATTTTACTCCCGGGTAGAATATCCAATGCCTTTAATAATGCCAGTGCTTCCAAATAACAAGTACTATCGCTGCCACTTCCCTTTTGCACAAACTCCAACAACTCCGAAACCGGAGTATCTTTATCAAAACAGCGAAGCGAGTCAGAGATAACTAATTCCTGGGCATTACAAATCCCTGATGAAATAATCAGAAAAACCACAATAAATGCGGATACAATTTTGAAGGACAAATACCTTACTGAGACTTTGGCTTTCATGGCAAGGGTGTTGGATTAGTGTTAATATTGCAAAAATATTATATGATAAATTTAACATATACAAAATCCATCAAATGTAATAATCAGCAATATTCCCATCAAAAATAAATAAATATTTGATATATAAAAATCCAAACCCTGTAATAAAAACCAGACAAATCTTAAATCAAATCTTATTCTGGCATTAATTCCCCAGCGTAATACCGTATTTCACAGCCAGATAACTCTCTACCCTGACACGCTCATTCGCAGTAAGATTCCGGTTGTAGAGAATCACCTCTGCAATGTTACCGTTAAACCATACTGCCCCCGGGCCGGCCTGATCGACACCAATACGTGTGTTTGCCGCCGGGGTTATGGCTGCGGTTTCAGTACGGCTATAGGATGGCTCCGCACCATCAAGATAAAGGGAAACATTACCACTGGCATCGCCCGCTTTAATCGCCGAAAGTATCCGTGTAGCACCCTGAGTCCAGGTATTAACAGCAGAGCGTGTTGTGGCTGTGCCATTCACCACATAAATCGCCTGGTTATTGTCGATGCCCACATAACTACTGGCACCAAACCCCACCACGGCGCCGCCTGAGGTAGGGGTTACAACAACAAACACCGAATTAGTACTTTCCAGCCCTTCCGTTGACAGATCAGAGACCATATAATCATCATTTCCGTCGAAAATCAAACCGGGGTTATAATTATTTTGATTATCTGCAGCTATACTATAAACCGGCTGTGCTGAAGCACCAGCCTGTTTAGCATCAAAATTTCGTACATAATCATCCCATAAACTCACCACATCGTCGTCCTGAGATGGAAGTTGACCCTTATATACACCTTCATTGGATTTAAACCACAAGGCAAGACCAGCCGAGACACCGCCGGGGAATGTTAAAGGATTTACAACAATTTCCTGAGTACATTCGCCAACATTGCCAGCCAAATCTGTTGCATACCAAGTAATGATTGTTAACCCAAGCGGATACGGATCGGAAATTGCCATTGCGCCATCGGAACGGGAAAATGTGTACTGAATATCATTGTTTGCCGAGCAATTATCTGTGGCAACAGGACTATCGGGCGAAAGCACGACTGAAGTAACCCCCGATACAGAAGTAGTGGTTCCCTGGGCACAAGTGATCTCAGGCGCCTGATAATCTTCAGAATAATAATATACCCGATCACATGATCTAGAAATTATAGTTGTCTTCTTTTCCCATTTTGCAGTATACGTTCTTGTTCGCTGAAACTCGCAGGGCCCTCCCGTAGCAGGATTTAAAATACTAATAACAGATTGAAGTACAAAACCTCCATTTGCACTGGTTTGTACCTGACTCATATCTTCAGTAAATTCATCTTCCTGCGGATTGTATCCCAAAGTAATATCAGAAGGACAAATAATTGAAAAGCTTGCATCAGTGTAAACTTCAACCTTTTGCGTTAAAGTCACCTCATTCCCATTACTATCTGTTGCTGTATAGGTAACAGTAGTTTCACCCACAGGGTAATCGCCGCTGGCATTAGTAGTTCCGGTATAGTCGTTATCAAATGTAGCACTACAATTGTCTGTAACAACAGGCTGCGGTACTGACACGTATGCTGTTGGGCCTGAAGCAACTACTACGATAACCAAAGTATCGCCTGCTTTATTGAATTGCAATTGCGGAGGGATATCATCCACTGCTTCAATAATAAAACTATCTGAAGCATCACAACCAATAGTAGTTGATGTTCCCGTAACTGAATAATTTCCCACACCAAGGTCAGACAATAGCTGTTGACCAGCCTCGTTAAATGTCATATTACCTGAATAACCCTGGTCACTTGAAATCGCTATGGTAACAGGATATATGCCTGCCGGACCGGAGACATTCACTGTAGCACCGGCGTCTGTATCTTCAGCACAATTAACATCGGTCACAGCATCCACAGTTACATAAATGGGAAGAACCTGAATACTGATCCCATCATTATCCGAACAGCCATACTCATT
>RZYD01000574.1 GCA_009930445.1 Bacteroidia bacterium
GGGCGAACGAACCATTGCCCGTTGGTATACCATGTATGCTACGATAATTCAATGCCGCAACTGGCTGCCGAACGAAATCGGAGGCGTAGTATGGCTGGCTCAGGACAACGTGGCCACCTCTATTTATGTACCCATATATGGAAGTGTGACGGATGTACCGAGGCCCTACAAAGTGCCCGGCCGCGTTAACGGGTACACGACAGAGTCGGCATGGTGGGCTTTCAACCGGCTGGGTACGCTGACCGCACAACGTTGGGGTGATATGCGATACGATGTGGATGCCGTTTGGCAGCCCCTGCAAAAACAACTCTTCGACAAACAGGCAGAAGTGGAAGAAACGGCCAAAAAAATTTATGCTTCCAAAGGAAAAGATGCGGCCATACAATACCTGACCGACTATTCCATGGAATGGGGAAACCGGGTCATTAAGAGGGCCTGGCGCTTAGGCGACGAGTTATGGACAAAATATGATGAACAATTCTGACCAAAGCCCCCGGGAAAAAATAACACAAAAAAAGCTGCTTTCGTAATGAAGCAGCTTTTTTCAGGGAATGGTATCAACAAATCCTCTTCCGGAGGTTATTCTGCAAAAAGATAAATTGCAATTACCGCCAACACCATACCCGCAAACATCACCGGACCCGGGAAAACAGCGTAAATAATCAAGCTCAAAATAATAGTTATGACCGGAGCCAGTGAAGTCATTGGGACTACAATAATGGATTTTCCGTACCGGATGGCATACACCAGCATCAGCGCACCAATGGCATTGAGAACCTGAATGAATGCCGTCAGCCAAGGCCCGGAAAAACTCCAGTTAATATCCTGTTCCCAGTTGGTCATTCCCAGAGCCAGGGGAATCATGATCACGGCAGAGAATGTCATATAGGTAAAAATGCTCTCAGCACGCATAATATTATTGGCCTTTTTCATAAAAAAAGCCTGAATGCCCCAGGCAAAAAATACAAGTGTAGCAAAAATAATCCACAAAACACCCGAAATCTCCGTGCCTTCAGGTTTCGACCACGAAAGGCAAAAGATGGCCAGAAGGGCAATGGCGATTCCAATCCATCCACGCAATGAAGTACGTTCACGCAATAAAAGGGAAGAGAGGATAATAGTAATGATGGGATACAATGAAATCAGGGGAAAAATAATAAAAGCAGGGCCTTCACGAAGTGCCTGAAACAGGGCCAACTGTCCCCCGGCACCTGTTAACCCCACTAACATACCATACAACACTTGCTTCCGAGACCTGTCCAGGGCAAAATTGACCCTTTTCATAGCCACTAAAGCACAAGGAATCATGGTTAACGCCCATACCGAAAAACCCAAAGTAGCGGGGAATCCTCCTTTTTCCGGAATCTCAATCAATGCACCCCAAACACCCCAAAACAGAGTAACCAATACGGCAAACAACAGCCATCTTCTTTTTTCTTTCATTCAGATTTAGTTTATGCGATAATAACTTTAATATTTCTGCTTTCCAGTTGTTCCACCATCTCCCGTGATATTCCACTATCGGTTATAATGGTATTTATTTTTGATAAGGGTGCAATATGGGCAAAACTCTGGCGGTGAAATTTACTGGAGTCAAAGACAGCTATAACCTCTCTGGCAATGGAAATCATCGTTTGATTAATGCTTGCTTCCTCCATATTGGGGGTGGAAACCCCTTTTTCAGGATCAAAACTATCAATACCC
>RZYD01000575.1 GCA_009930445.1 Bacteroidia bacterium
GAATGAACTATTTTTAGGATCTCAATGTTATTGCCCATAAATAAACTGATTTTTATGTGGAGACTATTTGTATTCACCTTGTTATTCATTAATACCCAATCGGGTGTCAGAAGTCAGAAAGCTATGAAAATGAGTGAATTAACGTCATTTGAGCGGTATATAATAGAAGATAAAGGAACAGAACAACCTTTCTCGGGTATTTACTGGAATGTATTTGACGACGGATCATACCATTGCAAGCGTTGTGGGGCATTGCTATACCATTCGGACGATAAATTTGAATCGCAGTGCGGTTGGCCCAGTTTTGACGATGCTGTGGAGGGAGCCGTGAAGCATTTACCGGATGCTGATGGTTCCCGGACTGAAATTCTCTGTGCCAACTGTGATGCACATTTGGGACATGTTTTTACCGGGGAGGGCCTGACCTCCAAGAACGTAAGACATTGTGTGAATAGTGCTTCACTTCGGTTTATCGCACAGGAACCCGTGTGGGATACCGCTATTTTTGCCTCGGGCTGTTTTTGGGGTACGGAATACCATTTTTCCCTCGAAAAAGGAGTAATCCGGACTACAGTGGGTTATACAGGCGGTACGGTGAAAAATCCTGATTATCGTAGGGTTTGTAGTGGAAAAACCGGCCATGTTGAGGCCGTAAAAGTTGTTTTTAATCCGCAAGAAGTAACGTATCGGGATTTGTTACAAGTATTTTTTGAAACCCACGATTTTACGCAGGAAAATGGACAGGGACCGGATATTGGTTCCCAGTATTTGTCACGAATTTTTTATTCTTCTGAAGAACAAAAGCAACAGGCCATGAAAACAATCCAGTACCTTTCCGAACGCAAAGGGTATAAGGTTGCGACCTTAGTATTGCCTGCTGGTGATTTTTATCCGGCCGAGGATTATCATCAGGAGTATTATCAAAAAAAAGGTGGAACTCCCTATTGTCATATCCGGCGTTCAGTTTTTTAATAAAAATCCCTAAAGCAGTAATGCTTCAGGGATCCATAAAATCTGTTAATTTAACAGGCTACATTCCTCCGAACATTTGTTGGAGTTGTTCTTCTGTAACTTGCTGGTAATCATCAGGTAGAACAAAATCAGAATCTTTTACACCTCCTTTTTTGATCGTAGTGACGGTAAATTTCATTTTCATCTGGCCCATATCCATAACGTATTCAAAAGGGAATCCGCCTATCCCTTCAAATTCATTATTGAAATCCATGGCCGGGCTGTAGAGTTCAGTGGTATAATAAACGTCGGTTTCGATTTTTTGTCCGTTTTCCAGCGTCATCGCTACCTGGGCCATATTGCAGTTGTATCCGGCAATTTCCTTTTTATCGGTAGTTTTTGTTATTTCTGGTTTGGGACTGCTTCCCTTTTTTTCTGCCACCATTTCAGCATCCATAACGATTTTGAATTTTTGTCCCATGGCCTCAATAAAGGTAATCAGACTTTTTGCGTCAGCATCAATTATCTCACCCTGGGTGTACATGCCTGTTGCCATTTCCATTTTGCCCATCTGATCTTTCATAGTGAAAGTCATTAGGGTCGGAAGCTGTGCCTGCATCATGGGATCGAGTTCCATACCCGGGTATGAAATTTCATAGGTTACAATGCCTTTAAAAGGTTTTTGTGCCTGTGTAACGGTTGTTATTGCAACGAAAAACAGTAACGAAGCAATAATGA
>RZYD01000096.1 GCA_009930445.1 Bacteroidia bacterium
AATATCCCGAATGTGGATGTAATCAACGCTAAAAACCTCAATACTTACGAAGTGCTTCGCGCCAATAAATTGCTGGTTTTAGAAAGTTCAATTAAAAAGATCGAAGAGATCTGTTCGTAATAATTTTAGTATAACGATCAAAAATAACGAACAATGGGAATCATACATAAGCCGGTGATAACAGAAAAGATGACTACGTTAAGCGAAAAGCTTAACCGCTACGGATTCATCGTTGACAGATCGGCAAATAAACTGCAAATTAAGCAAGCCGTCGAAGAACTGTACGGAGTTGAGGTATTGGCCGTGAATACGCTTACCTATGCCGGGAAAAAGAAAACCCGCTTTACTAAGGGAGGCGTAATCAGCGGCAAAACCAGTGCGTACAAAAAGGCAATTGTAACAATTGCAGAAGGTGAAACTATTGATTTTTACAGCAATATCTAAGATAAATGGCTTTAAAGAAATTCAAACCGACAACAGCGGGTCAGCGCTTTAAAGTAATAAGCGCTTTCGACGACATCACTACCAATCAGCCGGAAAAGAGCCTTTTAGCTCCCCTGAAAAAATCCGGAGGTAGAAATAATGATGGAAAAATGACCATGCGTTATATGGGTGGTGGTCATAAACAAAAATACCGGATCATCGATTTTAAACGCGATAAAGATGGCATTCCGGCCACGGTAAAATCGGTCGAATATGATCCGAATCGCACGGCCCGAATCGCTTTGGTAGTATATAGCGACGGCGAAAAACGCTATATCATAGCGCCTCACGGCTTGAAAGTAGGACAAAAGATCGAATCCGGCAAAGGTGTCAGCCCTGAGATAGGAAATACGTTATATCTCAGTGAAATACCCTTTGGTACGGTGATTCACAATGTGGAATTGCGTCCGGGTCAGGGAGCAAAAATGGCACGCAGTGCAGGTAACCATGCGCAGTTAATGTCGCGTGACGGGAAATTTGCCGTATTGAAAATGCCCTCCGGGGAAACCCGAATGATCCTCCAAACCTGTAAAGCTACCATAGGTGCAGTATCGAATGGCGACCATAGCCTGGAATGCAGTGGAAAAGCAGGCCGTTCACGCTGGCAGGGCCGCAGGCCGCGCGTCCGTGGCGTGGTTATGAACCCCGTCGATCACCCCATGGGTGGTGGCGAAGGAAGAGCCTCCGGTGGTCACCCCCGCTCCAGAAACGGAATGCCGGCCAAAGGTTTCAAAACCCGGTCTAAAACTAAGGCTTCCAACAAATATATAATCGAAAAACGTAAGAAATAATTGATACTATAAAGCAATAGTCGTATGAGTCGTTCACTAAAAAAAGGTCCATATATCCACTGGAAACTGGAGAAACGAGTTCTCGAACAAGCTGGATCCGGTAAGAAGACAGTGATTAAAACCTGGTCGCGTGCTTCTATGATTTCTCCTGACTTTGTCGGGCAAACCATCGCGGTTCACAACGGAAAACAGTTTGTTCCCGTTTATGTAACCGAAAATATGGTAGGCCATAAATTGGGAGAATTCTCACCCACACGTATCTTTAGAGGTCATGCAGGTAATAAAAAAAATAAATAATCGATAGAATAATGGGATCACGAAAACATAATAAAGCAGAAGAGCTGAAAGAGGCACGAAAAAGCCAATACTTTGCCAAGCTGAATAATTGTCCCACCTCGCCAAGAAAAATGCGACTGGTGGCCGATATGATCCGTGGCATGGAAGTCGAAAAAGCACTTCATGTGTTGAAATATTCCCCTAAGGAAGCTTCTGTACGCATGTACAAATTACTGCGCTCGGCACTGGCAAACTGGGAAGCAAAAAATAACGGAGTACGCCTGGAAGATTCAAACCTTATCGTGAAAGACGTACACGTCGACGGCGGACGAATGCTGAAGCGTATCCAACCTGCACCGCAGGGCCGCGCCCATCGGGTTCGCAAACGCTCGAACCATGTTACCCTTTTTGTGGATGATAAAAATATTAATTAACACGAATGTCAACCGGTTATACAACCATAAAAGATATATAATTTAATGGGACAAAAAACGAATCCAATAGGTAACAGGTTAGGAATCATCAAAGGTTGGGATTCTAACTGGTATGGCGGTAAGAAATTTGCAGCCAAGCTGATCGAAGATGATAAAATCAGAAAATATCTGAATGCGCGTTTGGCTAAAGCCGGAATTTCACGCATCATAATCGAACGTACACTTAAGCTGGTTACTATCACTATCCATACTGCCCGTCCTGGTATTATTATCGGAAAAGGGGGACAGGAAGTTGATAAATTGAAAGAAGAGCTGAAAAAACTTACGGATAAGGAAGTACAGATAAATATCGCTGAAATTAAACGCCCTGAACTGGATGCTGTTATTGTAGCCAATAATATTGCGAAGCAGATCGAAGGCCGTATTTCTTACCGACGTGCAATAAAAACTTCTATCGCCTCTACGATGCGTATCGGTGCAGAAGGAATTAAAGTGCTGATCAGCGGACGCCTCGGCGGCGCAGAGATGGCCAGAAATGAGCAGTACAAAGACGGAAGAATTCCGTTGCATACCCTGCGCGCTGACATCGACTACGCCCAGGCAGAAGCCCATACCACCTACGGACGCATCGGAGTGAAAGTATGGATCTGTAAAGGATTGGTTTATGGTAAACCCGATCTTTTCGATCAGGGAGCTGCCACGAAAACCCGTACCCCACAAGGTGGCAACCAGCCGGGCGGCAGAGGCCCGCGCGGTGGCGGTGGCCGCAGTGGAGGCAGAAGACGTAATTAATTTGTTAATTTAACCTTGAATATATCATGTTACAGCCAAGGAAAACAAAACACAGAAAAGTCCAAAAGGGCAAAATGAAAGGAAATGCAGGTCGAGGAGATCAGCTTGTATTTGGCTCATTCGGTATAAAAACACTCCAACAGGCATGGATTACCGGCCGCCAGATTGAGGCAGCCCGTCAGGCCATCACCCGTCGTATGAAACGTGAAGGCCAATTATGGATTCGCATTTTTCCCGATAAACCAATTACCAGTAAACCCGCCGAAGTACGTATGGGTAAAGGAAAAGGGGCATTGGAAATGTATGTGGCTCCTGTGACTCCGGGCCGTATCTTGTTCGAAGCCGATGGCGTACCGTTGGAAACCGCAAAAGAAGCCATGCGCCTGGGTGCCCAAAAATTACCCATCGCCACAAAATTTATTATCCGACGCGATTACACTGAAGAAATTTAAAGAATACAATGGAACAGCAAGTTATCAAAGAACTGTCAACTCCTGAATTACAGGAACGCCTTGAACAGGAACAAATTCAGCTCAATAAGCTGAAACTGAATCATACCGTATCTCCGATCGAAAACCCAAATAAGATCCGGGAATATAAGCGTGCCATTGCAAGGCTTAAAACTGAGCTGCAAAAACGTGCCATTGAAGAGCAAAAAAATAAGTAGCATATCATGGAAAGAAAATTGAGAAAAGAAAGGATTGGGGTTGTGATTAGCAACAAAATGGAGAAATCTATTGTTGTGGAAATCGAACGTAAAGTGAAACATCCCATCTACGGAAAGTTCGTGAAGAAAACTTCCAGGTTCCATGCTCACGATGACGCCAATGATTGCAATATTGGCGATACGGTGCGAATTATGGAAACCCGTCCGCTGAGTAAAACCAAATGTTGGAGATTAGTTGAAATTATAGAAAGAGCTAAATAGTTATGATACAGCAAGAGTCCAGATTATTAGTAGCTGATAACAGCGGAGCAAAGGAAGCGCTGTGTATTAGGGTCCTTGGCGGTACAAAAAAACGTTATGCCTCAATCGGTGATACGATCGTGATATCCGTTAAAAGTGCACTCCCCTCCGGAAACGTGAAAAAAGGTTCCGTGATGAAGGCGGTTGTGGTAAGGACTAAAAAGGAAATTCGCCGTCCCGATGGGTCGTATATCCGTTTTGATGATAACGCATGCGTGCTTCTGAATGCCGCAGGCGAAATGATGGGAACCCGTATTTTTGGCCCTGTAGCCCGCGAGCTGAGGGAAAATAATTTTATGAAAATCGTTTCATTGGCACCGGAAGTGCTTTAATATTAAAGATTATGGCTAGGAAATTACATATTAAAAAAGGTGATACCGTTAAGGTGATATCCGGCGATTCCAAAGGCCAGCAGGGACGCGTGCTTGTGGTCGAAATACAAAAAGAACGTGCTATTGTTGAGGGAGTTAACCTGATCAGCAAACATACACGACCCAACGCCGATAACCCGCAAGGCGGAATTGTTAAAAAGGAGGCTCCAATCCATATCTCTAACCTAATGGTTGTTGATGGATCAGGAAATGCTACCCGTATCGGTCGCCGTATCGGTAAAAATAGCGACAAACTCGTTCGTTACTCAAAAAAATCAGGGGAGGAAATTAAGTAATGGATTATAAACCCAGACTCAAAGAAAAATATACCGGGGAAATTATTCCTGCACTGCAAAAACAGTTTGAGTATAAAAGCATTATGCAGGTGCCGAAACTTCAAAAAATTTGTTTGAACCAAGGCCTCGGTGACGCCATCGCCGATAAAAAACTTATCGACATGGGCGTGGACGAAATGACGATAATCGCGGGACAGAAAGCGGTACCCACCACTTCTAAAAAGGATATTTCTAACTTCAAATTGCGTAGAAATATGCCGATAGGTGTGCGCGTAACCCTTCGCGGCGAGCGTATGTACGAATTCCTCGACCGCCTGGTGTCCGTATCTATCCCCCGTATTCGTGACTTCCGCGGAATTAACGATAAGGGCTTCGATGGTCGCGGTAATTACACCCTCGGTGTTACAGAACAGATTATCTTTCCGGAAATCGTACTGGATAAAATATCCAAAATTAATGGTATGGATATCACGTTCGTGACTACCGCCAAAACTGATAAAGAGTGCCTTGCACTGCTGAAAGAATTTGGATTACCATTTAAGAATCAAAATAACCCGAAATAATTATGGCAAAAGAATCAATGAAAGCGCGCGAAATTAAACGTCAGAAACTCGTCGCTAAATATGCCGATAAAAGAGCAGAACTTAAAGCAAACGGGGATTATGTCGGACTGCAAAAATTGCCGAAAAATGCTTCCCCTGTTCGCCTGCACAACCGATGTCAAATTACAGGCCGCCCTAAAGGTTATATGCGCCAGTTTGGTGTGTCTCGTATTAACTTCAGGGAAATGTCTCTGGCCGGTTTGATCCCCGGAATTAAAAAAGCAAGTTGGTAACTCGCGCGTGTAATTATTAATCAATAAAGAATAAAGAAATGGTTACAGATCCAATAGCAGACTATCTGACACGCATTCGTAACGGAATTATGGCCAAACATAGAGTCGTTGAAGTGCCTTCTTCAAATCTGAAAAAGAGAATTACGGAAATCCTTTACGAAAAAGGGTATATCCTGAATTATAAATTTGAAGACGATACATTCCCTGCAAATATTAAAATCGCATTGAAATATCATCCGGTAACAAAAGTTTCAGCCATCTCGAACCTATCACGCGCCAGCCGCCCGGGCCTGCGCCATTATGTGGGTTCCGAAGAATTGCCTCGCGTTCTCAACGGCCTCGGTATTGCGATCATCTCTACCTCTAAAGGGGTGATGACCGATAAAGAAGCCAAAAAAGAACACGTCGGTGGTGAAGTTTTATGCTACGTAAGTTAATAAGGAGAAAAAAATGTCACGTATAGGAAAATTACCCATATCAGTCCCTGCAGGGGTGCAAGTTTCTGTATCAGATACGAATCTGGTGACAGTTAAAGGAAAACTTGGCGAATTGACCCAACAGGTCGACCCCAGCATTACTATGAAACTCGACGACGGAACGCTCACTGTGGAGCGCAGCACCGACGAAAAAGACCATCGCGCAATGCATGGCCTTTACCGCGCGCTGATTCACAACATGATCGTTGGCGTTTCTGAAGGTTATACCATTAAGCAGGAATTCGTCGGCGTGGGCTACAAAGCTACGGTTACCGATCAACTGCTCGAAATGTCGTTAGGTTATTCCCATAATATCTTTTTCCAATTGCCTCCGGAAATTAAAGCGGAAGCCGTTACAGAAAGAGGAAAGAACCCGGTATTAACCCTTACTTCGTACGATAAACAATTACTCGGACAGGTTGCGGCAAAAATTCGCGCTATCCGGAAACCCGAACCTTATAAAGGAAAAGGGATCAAATTTGTTGGCGAAGAACTGCGGAAAAAAGCGGGTAAATCAGCTGAGAAATAATAGCATTGTCATCATGGTTAATGCCGGTAAACCGGAAACAACCATTCACATTGAAAACGCAATGAAAAACAAGAAGCAGTACAGAAGGTATCGGATCAAAAAGAGGATCAGAAAAGTGATCTCAGGATCCACTGACCGCCCACGAATGAGCGTGTTCAGAAGCAATAAAGAGATTTATGTTCAACTGATTGACGATGCGCAGGGGCATACCCTGGTGAGCGTTTCTTCCAAGTTGCCCGAAATCAGTGAACAAAAAATTACCAAAACAGAAAAAGCCGTACTCGTGGGGAAAAAGGCAGCCGCAGCAGCTATTGCAGCCGGTATAGAAACGGTGGTTTTCGACCGCAACGGCTACTTATATCACGGAAGAGTTAAAGCCATAGCTGATGGTGCCAGAGAAGGTGGACTTAAATTTTAAAGGACTATGTCAGAAGCAAACATAAAAAGAGTAAAATCGAGTGAAATCGAGCTGAAAGATAAGCTCGTGAGCATCCAGCGTGTAACCAAAGTTACCAAAGGGGGTCGTACTTTTAGCTTTTCTGCTATTGTAGTAGTGGGCGATGAAAATGGTGTAGTCGGCTACGGATTGGGTAAAGCTAAAGAGGTAACCGCTGCTATCGCGAAAGGTGTCGACGATGCGAAGAAAAACCTGATACAGGTTCCGGTGCTTCACGGTACCCTTCCTCATCCTATGGAAGGTAAATATAGTGGTGCCCGGGTTTTAATCAAACCCGCTGCTCCCGGTACTGGTGTCCTTGCTGGTGGTGCCATGCGCGCTGTACTTGAGAGTGTTGGAATGAAAGACGTTCTCGCCAAATCCAAGGGCTCTTCCAATCCTCATAGTGTGGTGAAAGCTACTTTCAATGCACTTATGCAACTTCGCGATCCGAATACCATCGCTCAGTTGCGTGGAATCAGCCTCGATAAAGTATTTAATGGTTAATGCACCCAAAAAGAACTTGAGCATGAAAAAAGTAAAAATCACACAAGTACGTAGCATTATTGGACGACCTGAACGCCAGAAAAGAACCATGGCTGCCTTGGGGTTGCGTAAAATGCACCAAACCGTTGAACACGAACAGTCGCCTCAGGTAATGGGTATGATCATCAAAGTGCGTCATCTGGTGCGTGTGGAAGAAGTTTAACACGATTTACGAATATAACACTATCGAAATATGGATCTGAGTAATCTTAAACCAGCTAGCGGTTCAACAAAAAACCGCAAACGTATCGGCAGAGGCCAGGGCTCCGGCTTTGGGGGTACCTCTACCCGCGGCCATAAAGGGGCTAAATCCCGTTCAGGGTACAGCCGCAAAATCGGCTTCGAGGGCGGTCAGATGCCCCTCTACCGCAGAGTGCCTAAATTCGGCTTTAAAAATATTAACCGGAAATCGTATAAAAGTATTAACCTTGATGTCCTTCAGGCACTGGCAGAAAAAAATAATCTCCAGGTTATCGATTTCGATGCCTTTGTTGCTTATGGGTTGGTAGGAAAAAACGATAAGGTGAAAATCCTTGGCCGCGGCGAACTTACTGCAAAAATGGACGTTACAGCTCACGCTTACAGCGCTTCCGCAATAACAGCAATCGAATCTGTTGGTGGTACCGCAACAAAAATCTGATCTGCATGAAAAAATTTAATCAAACCATACGAAACATTTTTAAAATAGAAGAGCTACGTACCCGTATCCTCTATACCATCGGAATCATTCTGTTATACCGGTTGGGTTCTTTTGTGGTATTACCGGGTGTTGATCCCAATCAGCTGGTGAACCTGCAAAATCAGGCCAGCTCAGGGCTCCTCGGGCTCCTGAATATGTTCTCCGGTGGTGCTTTCTCCAATGCCTCTATCTTCGCATTGGGAATCATGCCCTACATTTCAGCTTCTATTGTTATTCAGCTGCTGACTATGGCCGTGCCTTACTTCCAGAAAATGCAGAAGGAAGGTGAAAGCGGAAGAAGAAAGATGAATCAGATTAC
>RZYD01000576.1 GCA_009930445.1 Bacteroidia bacterium
ACGGAAGCCATAGGAGGTTTCAATGAAATCGGCCGCAAACAAAGGGTCGATCATCATCTTCACTGCCATCCTGACTACCCGGTCACGAAGGGTTGGAATACGTCGACACCCTCCACGACCTACATCTTACACTTTTCGAAGCCACCAGGGGTTCACACCTTACGTATTGCGGCCTGGTACCTCGATTAAAAGAACTTTTGAGTAAGCCTCGTGACTTAAACAATCTTTGTCACTAATTTAAAAACGTTGCATAGCTTAACCGAGTGTACACTTTTTCAGGGGAGGTCTAATTTCTGAAGAAACCTTATATCCTTATTTTGTGTATTTTTAAATGATATTAAAACATAGAAATTTTCTGTATCTCGCTTGAAGTAAATCCTCCCAGTATCTTTCTGTCCAGTGTTGTAATGAATTTCAAACCAGTTTGAGAGGGTGTTGATCTTTTTCCCTTTCTTCTGGTGATCTTGTTTGTATTCAATTACTTTTTTTATTGGATCGGAGTAATCTTTCACTTCATTTAAAAGAATTTCAATCGAGTCTCGTATGAAAATAACCTTGGGGTTTGTAAGACGGATTAGTTTATCGAATTCCTCATTCCTTGTTTTATTTATTCTAGTGTATTTTTCAAGGGTAGATTCTGACTTTTGAACTTCTGCTGATAATTTATTTATTCTATTTTTCAATTCTGATATTTCTTCATCTTGAAGTTCTATGTATTCTTGATTAATCTCTTTATCTTTATGGATATTAAAATTATTCTCCAAAAGGTTTTCAATGATTCTTTTGTCAACATGCTCTCCAAGTTTTATATACCAGGAGTATAACTTTCCATCTGAACTTGGACTAAAGCTAACCCCAATTCGTTCAATGTTGATATTGGCTGATTCAATTGTTTTTTGTATTTGATCTAATGTGTTTTCGCTACAATTGAGGAATAGGTATTTGTTGTTTTTCTCATTAACATTGAAAAAGAACTCAATTTCTTGATTTGGATCTTCCAATTTCTCAAAGGTATCCTCATCAAGTGGCAAGGAAATTCTGACTCCAAATATGTTCTTTTTGGGATCGCATTTTAGACCAACTATCGTCGCACGGTTGTCTAATAAGCCGTTATCTATCATAGGAGCTAATATGATTGCTCTTTTTCTGTCGATGTATCCTAATGATTGATTGTTTCTTCTTTTGATATGAATAGCGTTGGTGTCATTTTCATTATTAGGTTCTCTAATTAGGTATACGATTTCATGCAAATGGCATTTTTGTATATTTTTCCATCTATCCTTAAATTGTAAACCTGCACTCCATAAACATAAAGATTTATTATTATTGCACAGTTCTTTATAATTAATTCGCCTATAAAATATTCGTTTAAGGATATTTTTCATCATTGTGATCTTGGTATTTTTTCCTAAAGTTACAATTTTTTATTATTTGTAGCTCTAAATGGTCTATCATAGAATCCTTATATCCCATGGTGTGTTAATATAAATAATGTTATCTGTTTTTAATTTTGTTTTCTGTTTTGCTTTTGGTCAATTGACCGTCGGGTTGTTGGATCGGGCTGCGTAACCATTGTTTAAGTATTTTCTAAATTCCTGTGTCGGCCAACCTTCCAGACACAACTTTTATTAGCTTGTCGTGCGCAATGGTATCGAAATATTTCGACAAGCCGGCATCATAAACAA
>RZYD01000577.1 GCA_009930445.1 Bacteroidia bacterium
GGGCCTTGTCCGATAATAAGAAAGGTTACGTCCTGGTATTGTTTCAAAATCAATTCCGCAGTATCGACAAATGTAAAATAATCTTTGTGTGGAGCAAGGGCAGCAATATTTCCAATAATCAAGTGATGCTCCGGAATTTGAAAGTATTTTTTAAGGATATTTTGCGTTTTGGGCGCGGAAAATCTTGAAATGTCAATTCCGGAATAAACTACTGTCAGCAAAGTTTTGTTATGAATGCTTGGCGCTGTAATTTCCTTTATTTTTTCGCTTACGCAGATTATTTTTCTTATTTGAGGCGCATTGTATTTCCATTTTGAAAAAAGATTCCGGTGCACTGGAAAATCTACTCTGCGGCTGACAATAATGGGTGCTTTGTTGCCAAAAAACAGGCTGCTGAGGTAAGCAAAAGTATGCGCATGTGAGTCGTGTGCATGAATTATCGGCTGGGAATAACGCTTGCATATTTTTTTTAATACGTGCGCCGCATGAAAATTTATTCCCGTCCATTTATAAAAATGAGTTTTTCGAATGCCATGTTCCTGACAGAAATCCGATAGTTTGGAATTGGCAGGCGTCAGAACAACCTGTTCCACTCCTGCATCACGGAGTTCATCAATCAGATATGCGATCTGCTGTTCCCCTCCCCGCCACGATTGCTTGGTTGATACATGTATAATGGTCATCGAATGGTAGTTTTAGTGATCGCTTTTGCTTTTGAATACCGCAAATAGATTGCAAATGCTGAGTTTCTTGCGATGATATACCCGAAAAATCCATCTAAAAAGCCTGCCTTCAGAACATATATTTTAATGAATCGTGCCAGCGGTTTAATGAGCAGATGGTATAGGGTTATTTTTTTGCCTGAGGCTGCAATTTTTTCTGCTGCAATCGTCGAATACCGGTTAATACGTTCCATGTGCTGGTCGATGGATGGGATGGAATAGTGGAGTAAATCGCCTTTCAAATGTTCGGTTAACCTTCCTTTTTTAACGATTAGTTCTTCATGAACGGGAAAGTCGTTCCAATTGGCAGCCTCTTTTTTAAATAATCTGATTTTTTTATCCGGATACCATCCGCCATGGTGAATCCATTGGTTGCAAAAGCGAGTAAGGCGGTTCATCGAATAGGCATCGGCTACAGGGTGTGCTATTGCATTTTTAATCGAATCGTGTAATTCCAATGTCAGCGTTTCGTCGGCGTCTAAGGAGAGTATCCATGGGCGGGTGGCCAGCGAATTGGCAAATTGTTTTTGTTTTCCGTATCCCTGAAAATCATGGGTAATCACTTTAGCTCCTGATTCTCTGCACAGATCTGCCGTGGCATCGTTGGAGTGGCTGTCGACAACGATGATTTCTCCGGCCAGTGCCCGGATGGAATCAAGGCATCGGGCGATGTTTTTTTCTTCGTTGTGTGTTATGATTACTACAGATAATTCGTCCATCATGATCGCTTCGGGGGAACAAAAATAGGTATTAATTCGGAATAATCGAATTTGTTGGGCTTACCGTTGCCAGAACCCGCGTGAGAAAAGGATCAGCACCGTGAATAGCTCGAGCCTGCCAAGCAGCATCAGGAAGGAAAGAAACCATTTCCCGGCCAAAGGGATGTCAGCATAATTCGATACCGGCCCAACCCTTCCAATTCCCGGGCCGATGTTTCCCAGCGTGGCGGCTACTGAACCTAC
>RZYD01000578.1 GCA_009930445.1 Bacteroidia bacterium
CATATCATAAATGGTAAGCAGTGCAATGGAGGCAGCAGTAAGTGCTTCCATCTCTATACCGGTTTTGCCATTGCACCGGGCAAAAGCCTCTACACGCACACCCGTTGTTTCAAGAGTAGTTACGACATCGATTTTTGCTATTTGGAGCGGATGACAGAGAGGAATAAGTGCGCTGGTATTTTTTCCGCCTTGAATTCCGGCGATCTGGGCAACGGTCAGCACATCACCTTTTTTCATTTCGTTGTCGGAAATCAGCCGGATTGTTTCCGGAGCCAGCTGAATAAAACCCTGTGCTCTGGCAGTACGAAGCTGATCAGGCTTATGGCTAACATCGACCATAATAGCTTTTCCTGAGGAATCAGTATGTGATAATTCCTTCATAATTTATCCTCCAATATTATAAAATTTCCCCGTCAGGTTACAAGTCCCGTTGCGGGGTTTATTTTTAATTGCCTGAATAAGGGCTTCTTCCGGGCCAAGTTGGCGCACATCATACCCTGAATCAGAAAAAAGACAGGGCATAATATGCCCGTCGGAAGTCAGGCGCAACCGGTTGCAATGCGCGCAATCGCCACCATGGCCACCTTCAACAACGGAAAAAAGGCCTTGAGCAAGATCCATTTGATGGATAAATTGTACCTGAAACCCATTCGCATCAGCAAATTCCTTCACTTGGCGGGCATCGGGTTCCTGAGACGAATGGCTAACAACACAATTCAGTTTCACGGGAGTAAGGCCATACTTTTGAGCAGCTTTAAGGCCATCAAAAACAGGTTGAAGAGTACCAACACGGGTAATTTCGAGGTAGCGTTGCGGATTTATGGTATCGAGGCTGACATTCACGCGACCCAGGCCGGCGCAGGCAAGATCCTGTGCATAATTTTCCAGTAACTGTCCGTTGGTTGTCATCACAACTTCTTTAACACCAGGTGTTTCATGGATCATTTGTACTAAGCGGGTAATACCGCGCCTCACCAAAGGTTCACCACCGGTAAGCCGGAATTTGGTAATTCCCAACCGTGTTGCTGCCTGCACAACTTGAACAATTTCTTCGAAGCGCATAATTTTTTCATGCGGTATGGTTTCTACCCCCTCTTCGGGCATACAATAGACACAACGGAGGTTGCACCGGTCCGTTACCGAAATTCTCAGGTATGTAATTTGACGATTATATCTGTCGAACATCCACCAATTCTCCTTGTTTTAGGGATGAAATTCCTATTTCCACGAGCATCATACCATTGGCTGAAACATAGGCATGAATATGGGCAGAGCCATGGTATTCAACAGGGGTTACTTCATCATTTTCAGTAATATGTACGGGAACAATTGCCATTCGACGTGAATTTTTTCGAAAATAATCGGTTGTCAAACGGGCCTTTCTGACACAAGGCTGAACGGAATAGCCGGAAAGACGGCTCAATAGCGGCCGTACCAGAAGTTCGAACTGGACAAACGAAGAGACCGGATTTCCCGGAAGTCCGAAGAAAAACTGATGATTTCGTATTGCGAAGAGCGTAGGTCGGCCTGGTTGAACTGCGATACTTTGAAAAATTATCTGCGCATCAAACTCAGTAAGCACCTGAGGGACATAATCATAGTCACCCATGGAAACGCCACCGGTAAGGAGAATTACCTGAGCCTTTTTCAAAGCATCTGCAATAATTAATTGCAGCCCTTCCGG
>RZYD01000579.1 GCA_009930445.1 Bacteroidia bacterium
CGACATAAAATAAATTAGTATTTTTGATCTTTCCAATAGCGACCAACCCGTGTGCACTCCATGCGTATCATGCAGCAAACACTCCAAGGGGATAAAGCATCGGGCGTATATTGCAACTTTTAAAGGTATTGCCATTAAGCAACTTTGGGAAACCTGGCAGCTTAGTATTTCGAAATGCCTAACGCTTCATACAACACCTAATTAACGGTAAATTAAGTAAGAAAACTGATGCGATAATAATAAAAAAATACTTAATAAGAAATTAATTAATGACAAAAGAACAACAACGCGATGAACTACACCGCGCAATATGGCAAATAGCAAACGACCTCAGGGGAAGTGTGGATGGATGGGATTTTAAATCCTATGTGCTGGGAATGTTGTTTTACAGGTTTATTTCCGAGAATCTTAGTTCTTATATTAATGGGGGTGAGCAAGGTGCCGGAAACAGCAATTTCGATTATTCAAAAATTTCTGATGCGGATGCTGAGTTTGGACGGGCGGATACTGTCAAGGAAAAAGGCTTTTATATCTTGCCTTCGGAGTTGTTTGTGAATGTTCAGCAGAAGGCCAGGAATAATGCCAATTTGAATGAAACACTGAGCCGGGTTTTCAAGAATATCGAAAATTCAGCCAAGGGAACCGAGAGCGAAGACGACTTGAAAGGTTTGTTTGATGATATTGATGTAAACAGCAACAAGCTGGGTGGTACAGTTCAAAAAAGAAACGAGAAACTGGTTAAAATACTCGAAGCCATTGGAGGATTGAAGTTGGGCGATTACCAGGATAATACCATCGACACTTTTGGCGATGCCTACGAGTTTCTAATGACCATGTATGCCAGCAATGCCGGTAAATCGGGGGGTGAATTTTTTACTCCGCAGGAAGTTTCTGAATTGCTGGCCGAAATGACGGTTGTGGGGAAAAAGCAGGTGAATAAAGTCTATGATCCGGCTTGTGGATCGGGTTCTTTGTTGTTGAAATTTGCCAAAGTGCTGGGCAAAGAAAATGTACGACAGGGCTTTTTCGGGCAGGAGGTGAATATTACCACCTACAATCTTTGCCGGATCAATATGTTTTTGCACGACGTGAACTACGAAAGATTCGATATTGCCCACGGCGATACCCTTACCGACCCAAAACACTGGGACGATGAACCCTTCGATGCCATTGTTTCCAATCCACCGTATTCCATCCGATGGGAAGGCGATGCCAACCCGCTTTTAATTAACGACCCCCGTTTTTCGCCTGCCGGAGTGCTGGCTCCCAAAAGCAAAGCCGACCTGGCCTTTACCATGCACATGCTTTCGTGGCTTTCCACTTCGGGCACAGCGGCCATTGTCGAGTTTCCGGGCGTCTTGTACCGTGGAGGTGCCGAACAAAAAATCAGAAAATACCTGGTGGACAACAATTATATTGATAGCATTATTCAGCTTCCGCCCGATTTGTTTTTTGGTACAACCATAGCCACCTGCATTATTGTCATTAAAAAGAGCAAAAAAGACAATGCCACACTGTTTATTGATGCCTCGGCCGAGTTTGTGCGTGGCGGCAACAAAAACAAACTTTCGGACAACAACCGCCAGCGGATATTAAAAGCCTTTATTGAACGAAAAAGCGAAGATTATTTTTGCCGCCTGGTGCCCAACAGCGAAATTGCCGAAAACGATTACAACATTGCCG
>RZYD01000580.1 GCA_009930445.1 Bacteroidia bacterium
GTGTAAAACCTGATGTTGCATCATGGAGATACTCTCCAGCGAAGCTGATGTTTGCCGGTGTTTGATACGCCGTTTTATATGGGCTTTCCCATAATTACGGAAGTCGTAACCGTATTTTCGGTAGATGGCCTCGAGCAAAAGCTCAAGTTCTATCTCTTCCGTTTCCAGCTGTTGCGGTGTAATTATCAGATCTTCTTTTTTATCCATATTTCACCTCATTTATCCTGTCATTAGTTTGTTATCCGTGCAATAATTTCCATTAAATCGTCAGGTTTAAAGGGTTTCGACAGGTATTCATCCATTCCCTGCTCCATCAGAGTTTCTTTTTCTCCTTTCAGGGCGTTGGCTGTCAGGGCAATGATTTTTACTTTTTTGGGTATTTCCCCGGCGGTTTCTTTTTTTCTGATTATTTGTGTGGCTTCCATTCCATCCATTACCGGCATCTGAATATCCATCAAAATAACATCGTAAGGATTGGCGAGGTGTTTTTTCAGGGCAACTTTGCCATTTTCTGCCAATTCAACCACTCCTGGGAATTTTTTGAGGGCAAACAGGGCTACTTTTTGATTGATAAAGTTGTCTTCCGCCAGTAAAATACGCAAGGTATTTGCCGGTTCTTCAGCTATCGTGGTTTTGTCTGGTCTCTCCTTCGTAACGTTATCTCCCGATTTTGCTTTTTCTAACCGCAGGGTAAACCAAAAGGTACTCCCTTTTTGCGGTTCACTGATTACGCCAATAGTGCCGTTCATCAATTGTACCAGATTGTGGGAAATTGCCAGCCCCAGGCCTGTGCCCCCATATTTGCGCGAAATGCTGTGATCAGTTTGACTGAATGCCTTGAATAGTTTGGATTGCTGTGCTTCCGGGATACCAATGCCTGTATCGATTACTTCAAATCGTAAAATTACCTCTTCGGGAAGGATTTCATCTGCCGTAACCTTTAAAATCACTTTTCCGTTAGCTGTAAACTTTATGGCATTATTCAGCAGGTTAGTCAGAATTTGACGGATGCGCACCGGGTCGCCGGAGAGGTTATTGGGTATCTCTGGTGCAATCCCGTATTCGAGCCGGATTGCTTTTTCATCAGCACTGATTTTTAGTACTTTTAATAAACTGGTAATCAGGTCGGAGAGAATAAAGTCGATATTTTCCAGTTCAATTTTACCCGATTCAATTTTGGAGAAATCCAGAATATCGTTGATAATGGCCAGTAGATTCTGGCCCGACAGCCGGATCAGACCGATGTATTCTTTTTGCTCGGGGGTCAGATTTGTGGTATTCAAAATATCCGTCATTCCCACAATGCCATTCATCGGAGTTCTGATTTCATGGCTCATATTGGCCAGAAACATTGATTTTGTCTGCGCGGCAGCTTCTGCTTTTTCTTTGGCCTCCAACAGCTCCTGATTTGTTATTTCCAGTGCATAGTTTTTTAGGTAGAGGTCGAGAAAAACCCTGACCTTTCCAATCAGCACTTCCGGAATAATGGGTTTAGAAATAAAATCTACTGCTCCGGCTTCAATTCCTTTCACTACATAATAATCTTCTTTATAGATGGCCGAAACAAAAATTACCGGAAGTAACTTTGTGCTTTCTTCCTGACGAAGCAATTCTACCGTTTCATATCCGTCCATCTCCGGCATCTGGATATCGATGATAGCCAGAGCAAA
>RZYD01000581.1 GCA_009930445.1 Bacteroidia bacterium
CCTTAAATACAGAAAAATAGGAGGTAAATGCATACAAAAGCATGGCTGTGCGCATAACCCATAAGGCTATTGGTTCTAAATTTTTTGAAGGCTTCATTGTTTGTCTATTGATTATCTCGCCAAAATTAGTGAAAACACGGGTAACAACAAACTGCCTCACTGCCAATCACTACTATAATATTTGACTGACTACAAACGTTTACGGAATGCTCATTTTAAAAAACAAGCCTTAAAACATTAATATACAGTTTAATAAATAATAATCCAGCCCGTGAATTACTGCAGCAGCATTTTAATTATCCAGAAAAATCCAGATAAAAAATAGTTGAAGACACGGAATCCAACCGCTGAAAAACGAGTGGCGGATAGCAATTACAATCAAAAGGTTTACTTAGAATCAAAAAAACATGATTAGCTCATAAATAATCTTATCTTTGTATGAATAAACAAAAGTCCTCAATAACAAGCAACTGTGAAAACCCAAACCTTGGTTTTAGTGGTTATGTTTTTGTTTCTGTGTAGTCTGGCCGGAGCGCAACCCTATACTATTGTAAGCCTGACACCAGAGGACGGATTACCCACATTAGAAATCAATGACATTACCCAAACCCCGGATGGAAGGATCTGGATTGCTTCGCGCAGCGGAGTAAGTTCCTATAATGGAATTCAATTTACTAATTATACATTAAAAGACGGGTTTACGTACCCGGTTCAATCTTTTCTGAGTCTGGACAAAAGCGGAGTTCTGTATTCCCTGTCCGACGACCGTAATATCACCATCACACGATTCGAAAACGGGCGATGGACCCCGGCAATTCCTGAACCAGACAGTATTCCTTTTCTTATCTTGGTTACCGGATTCCGGATCCTGGAAAAAAATGGAAACCCGGTTTTTGGCTTTTCCACATTAAGCCATGGCTTTTACTATTATGATTCGGTCTGGAATCATATTTCCAATAAAAAACTGAAAGCTGAAAAAATTTCCGCCCTTGAAATCTATCGCAATCATTTCATCCTGGGAACGGAAAAAGGATTAATTGAAGTAGCGGATGATTCGGTAACCCATACAATTTCAAAACTCCTGCCTAAACCTGAAGAACAGATATATTCGCTTTCTGCAGGAAAAGAAGGCAGCCTGCTGGTAGTTACCCAGACCCGGATCGGAAAGATTACAGATAACCATTATTCTACTTACTGCAATACCCTCGCCGATATTACCAATTTCAATAGTTACAGCCGGGGGATTTCGCTGAAAAATTCTTTCAACGATCTTTTTATCGGTGATGAGATGCAATTATTCTTATACCCGGAAAATCAATGTAAGGGCATACCCTTCGATAATCTTCGGGGATCCAATGCCAAAGGGATAACCTGCATTTTTGAGGACAACGATCAAAACACATGGATCGGTTCAAACCGGGGAATTCACGTATTATATCGATCAAACTTTCTTACCTATAATAAAGACCATGGACTGAAAGAAGATGAGATTACCGCAATTGAAGAACTACAACCTGGGATTTTCGTATTAGGCCATAATATGGGGTTCACCATTTTTGATGGTACGCCGCCCTATACCTATTATCCGCTAACCCGGGAAAAAGAATTTACGATTCATACCCGGATTCAGGATATGACAAAAGATGAAGAAGGCAACATTTACTTT
>RZYD01000582.1 GCA_009930445.1 Bacteroidia bacterium
TTTTTTGCAAATCTCCATTTTTTGCTCATCGCTCATGCCATCGGTAAACTCCGGTAACTCGCCCAAATGCTTGATGATTTCACGGTTGTGTTTTTTTAGCAATTCAGGGAAATACAACTCGTACACCATGCCGTCTATGATTTGTTCAAAATAGTTGGGTATCAATTGTTCTGTACTATTCGAGAAATCAAATTTCTTTAGAAATAATATATAGTCAACAATCATTGCAAACACATTAACTGTGTTTTTTACCGCAAAAATCGGAATCCCATTTAATCCTTTTACACCAACATGCGGTGTGGCTTTATTCCCTTTTCTTAGTATTTCCCTTTGAATGGAATAAAAAGTAATTAGTTTAGAATTTAATAGTCCACAAGCATATTTCAAATAATTTATACCTTTGTCAGATGTTCCAACTAATAGCCCGTATGCCGAATAAATCAATTCATCAGAATATGCTGCCATAATAGTTTGGGATGATTCTGGAATAAAAATTCGAGGCAGCAAATACCGTTCACGATTACCCAATGCAAGTGTTTTTCCATTGGCACGTAATTCTTTTTCTTTTTTAACATCAAAAATCATATAGCCATCAGAAGCAGTCCATTCATAGTAATATGGCTTAACACACTTTGTACCTGATAAATATTTATAATGATTGCTTGTTGCCTTTTTATCACTTAGAAACACTTCAAAGCAACCACCAATATTTACACCTCTATTAATTACTAAGATATCAGAAAGAACATTGGGAGCTTTGTCAATTAAATCCAGTAATCCGTCATTTTTAGGAATATGAAACTCGTATTTTTTATTCTTTTTAAAGCTTTTAATACTCTCCAAAGTATATTCAACAATATCACCTTTGTAAAATTTAAAAATATAATCAGTTTTTGGTTTGCGCTTTTCAATACTATAAATTAGACAATCAACAATAGCCTCAAAAGGAATTAAGTCAGTAATCACATATTTAAACTGTACATTTTCTAAAATGTATTCTCTATAAAAGGCATAAGAAGGCAGGACTCCCATTGTTTTATTGACAATGAATGCTAAAGTTCCATCTTTCTTTAAAAGTTTGATTCCCTTTTCTGAAAATAAATTCATGCTATTAATCCTGTCATTTTCTTTTTGAACTGAATCAAATACCTTTACTATATGTTTTTTTTCATCACGGGATAGTTCAGAACCAGTATTACTATAAAATGAAATGTAAGGGGGATTCCCAATCACAATATCAAACCCACCCCTCTCATTCACCAAATACGGATTCAGCACTTCGGGGAAATCGAGTTTCCAGTCGAAATGCTTAAAAGGTTCATCGGGGTTTTTAAGCAGGTTTTTCAGTTTGCTAATAAGTTTATCAAAACCGGCAATTTGCAATTCGCGTTCGGTGTTGTGCTTAATGTCGGCAGCCGTTGGCATAAAACCACCTTTTTGCACGGTTTTGCCAATATAGAGTTCTTTATTAAATGAGAGTTGGTTAATCAGCAATTCAATTTTCAGGTTGCGAATTTCAGCTTGTAGTTTTTTCTTGTTCTTGTTGTTGGGATTAAAGTATTTCTTTTGTTTGTCGGCAACTTCAACCAATAAACGCTGTACATTCTTTACATATTCATCGGCTTTGCCCACGCTGCTTTTACGTTCCCAA
>RZYD01000583.1 GCA_009930445.1 Bacteroidia bacterium
AAGGGCGCAAAAAACCCAGATTGGCAAATAATCTGTTTTTTTGCAGTATTAAATGCAATCACTGTCATTTTGTTTACTATTTCTTGTTGGTAAACAGTACATGTTTGGTTCTTTTTACTGTTATTTAACTAGACTTGGTCTAAGGATAACTTCATCTGGGGCGATAAAAGTTAATCCAAGTTTATTTATGATGGATACTCCATACATTCTTTCAAAGATTTCGTATGGAGTATTATTTCCTAACTTATCTCTTTTGTAAGAATTGATATGATTCATCATTAAATTTGTTTTTTCTTGATCCAAGTGATTTATTGATTGATGTTTTGGAATTACTCTTCTAAGTAATTCATGATTCACCTCTAAAGCACCTTTCTGAAATGAGCACATTACGTCACAATAGAAGACCTTTGTTCTGACAATATTATCATTTGTTTGTTCAATTTTTGTTGGCGAGCTGAACTCCGACCCGTTATCTCCCAAACACAAAGGAAATAATCTTTTAAAGTCATTATGACCTAGTTTTACATACAAATCATTAAAGATATCAATAACAGATTGAGCTGTGTTTCTATCTCTAATAAAAGCTAACATTAATGAACAATTTACAAAGTGAATAGTAAGTAAGACTTTACCTCCTTTGATACCTTCAACACTATCCATTTGTACAACAGGAATGTCTGGATGATTATCAATAAAGTCTTCGTAATCTTCATAGGTCCTACCTATACGGCATTTTTTATCAATTTTCCTTTTAGTCCTATTTGTGTTAATTCTCTTTTTAAATCTAACAAGACGTGGATGATCGAAATTATCAACATCGAATAATCCTGCATGCTGGTAAGAATAAAGAGTTCTTTCACAAACAGGCATTTCATATTTATGTGTTTCATAAATATGATGGAAAGATTGTCCTTTTTTCACTAATGGTGTAATTAAATCATTTGTAAATTGAAATTCAGCTTCATTAAGAGCAATACCAGCTCTTTTATCAACTAATACTTCCTTGTACTGTTTTTGAGCATAAATACTGTCATAAAACCTTTTTTCTAAATCACATCTAAATAATTTATTGCAGCCATTACACACATAAGGAGCTTTATCTAAAAGTGGGCATTCTTCTTTAACATAATCTTCACAAGTATAATTACATTTACCACAAGTAGAACATCTTTTACCAGGACAATTCAGATTGTCACACATGTAGACTTTAGTACATTCTTTTCTAAATATACAGTCATTAAAGTAATGGCTCCATTTAGACCCTTTTCTTTTAAGTTGCATATGCGCTCTAACTTCTCTAGAAACGGTAGAAGGTGATCTATCAATTCCTTTAGCTATTTGTTTAAATGATTTTTTATCATTTAAACCACTATAAATAAAATGTCTTTCTTTAGAACTTAAATGTTTAAAGTTGTTATTCATAATTCTTGTTCCTCCTTGATTTGAATAACGAACCAAACACAAAAACCAACAAGAATAAAATATTGTAAATCCTCATAAAAGCAGAAAACAAGGGCAAAAATAAAGAAAAGCTAGAAAAACTTATTTGCATTAGTAATTGCAACTATATACTTTGCAATATTTATTGCAACCAATTGACCTATAAAAAAAGTAGAGGGGGGCGCATTTAATAATTCAAGTGATT
>RZYD01000097.1 GCA_009930445.1 Bacteroidia bacterium
CCCATGCAACTGGCTGAAGTATACGGCTTTGATTCCTCGCGCCTCACTGCCTTGTTGCCGCTGCTGGTGGTAGATACTACAGCCGTTATACGGCTTAATATTAATCAGGCTGAATTTAAAACTATTCTTCATCATCCCTATTTTTCCTATGAAATGACAAAATCCGTTTGTAATGCCCGGAGGAAATCATTGTATGTCGATTTTGCTGATTTTGTTACCAGGGCCGGGATTCCTGATACTTTGGCGGCGAAAATCAAACCGTATGTTTCTTTTTTGAAATAAGCCGCTTCATTTGGGTTGATTCACTATATTTGTCTGCTAGTGTAACGCCAAACTGTCAGCTATGAACCGAATATCACGTGCTTTTCGTCGGTTTCCAAAATCATTTTGGGCCGCAAATACAATGGAATTGTTTGAACGCTGGGCCTGGTATGGGATGTTTATGGTTCTTGCACTCTACTTAACCGGATCCCGTGATACCGGAGCACTGGGATTTACCCAGTCGCAAAAAGGTTTTCTGATGGGCACCATAGTGGCTGTACTCTATTTTATGCCCGTAATTACCGGCGCAATTGCCGATAAATTCGGATACCGTAAAATTCTTATTGTCGCCTATCTGATTCTTGCTTCCGGATACCTGCTCATGGGGTATGTCAGATCTTACCCGGCCATGTTCATTGTATTTCTTTATGTCGCCGTGGGTGCCGCTCTTTTTAAACCGGTGATTTCTGCTTCTGTGGCCCGAACTACTGACGAAAGTAACGCTTCCATTGGTTTTGGTATTTTTTACATGATGGTAAATATTGGTGCCTTTTTGGGCCCCCTTTTCGCCGGTAAATTTCGCGAAATCAGCTGGAATTATGTTTTTATCATGTCGGCAGTGATTATTAGCCTGAACTTTATTGTGTTGTTTTTTTTCTTTAAAGAACCGCACCATGAAACCGGGAAGGAATCTTTAGGAGAATCGGTAAAATCTGTTATAAAAAATATATTTATAACGCTAAAAGATTGGAAATTTGTTTTGTTTTTATTGATTATTGTTGGGTTTTGGTCGATGTACAACCAGTTGTTTTATACTTTACCGGTTTTTATCGACCAATGGGTGGATACTACCGTGCTCTTCGACCGGATTCAGGCGTTCTGGCCTGCCCTGGCGCAGGTGATTCCGGGAGCCTCCGCAGGAAAAATTAACCCTGAAATCCTGACCAATATTGATGCCTTGTACATCGTGATTTTTCAAATATTGGTTTCGGCTTTTGTAATGCGTTTCCGGCATATTAATGCCATGATTGGCGGAATTTTGGTTTCTGCTATGGGTATCGGCCTGATGTTTGCCTTCAATAATGTGTTTTTCCTTTTTGTTTCTATTCTTATCTTTGGATTGGGAGAAATGGCCAGTTCTCCCAAAATTACGGAATATATCGGGAAAATCGCACCGGCCGATAAAGTCGCACTTTACATGGGCTGTTCTTTTTTGCCTATGGCCGGAGGAAACTTTTTTGCCGGAATCCTTAGTGGATCCGTTTATGGAGGAATTTCGGATAAAACAATGTTGGTAAAAAAAGTGCTGATATCCAAAGGGATTGCCCATCCTGAACTCTCCGATGCCTTTACCCAAAACGATCTTTATGCGTTAGCCGGCGAAACATTACGCATGACACCCAATGAGCTTACAGCTTTTCTGTGGGCACAATACCACCCTCAACATATCTGGATCGTGTTTGCAGGGATAGGGTTCGCTACGGTAGTCGCTCTTTTCCTTTACAACCGGTTGGTGTTGCGGTCGAAATCCTGATGGCGTCCTGATTTTTCCGGAGCAGAATGGGGTTCTTCCTTCCGCGGTTTTGTCTCTGTTGTATACGAGTACTGAATCGTTACGGGTTGTTGTGTAAGCAAAGTATCGGTGTTTTTCTTTTTCTTTCCCTCCACATCATAGGCATCCCATGGCAA
This sequence comes from Bacteroidia bacterium, assembly GCA_009930445.1. Lineage (GTDB taxonomy): Bacteria > Bacteroidota > Bacteroidia > Bacteroidales > BM520 > BM520. The sequence goes on from RZYD01000097.1 coordinate 1,951, forward strand.
CGACGTCTCCTCATCCGGGAGATCCCTTGCCGAACGTATATTATCCTTGGGGCCTTGTTTTCGGAAGAAAAGCGCAAGAATGGTTCCGGTTACGGCCCCCATCAAATGCGATTCCCACGAAATATTCCGGTCGGGAAAAAATTCCGGGAAAAATCCCCATACCAGGCTTCCGTAAAAAAATACTACAATGAGTGCGAAAGCCGCCAGATCATACCGCCGGCGGACCAGCGCCCCCGCCAGATGAAAAGCGGCCAAGGCATACACTACTCCACTGGCCCCGATATGTACACTTTCCCCACGCGCAAAAAACCAGGTCCATAATCCCGTGATTACCCAGGCAAACATCAGAATTTTTATTGCAATAGGTTTATAGAGTATGAACAGGCCGCCTCCCAGCAAAATAAACGGAACTGCATTGCTCCAAATATGCCGGTAATCGGCGTGCAGCAGTGGCGCGGTTACAATTCCGGCCAGCCCCTTAAATCGGAGTGGAATTAATCCGTACTGATTCAGGTTAAACGCCAACACCTCATCGGTATAATGAATTGTAAACCACAGAATGACGATAATCAGCGGTATGCGGATTCCAGTCCAAATTACTTGTAATGGCTTGCTTTCCGTCATTTTTTTCAGTGTTAAATATTCTTAAAAACCCAAAGATACAAACTCTGTCTGGCTATTTTATTCTACCTTTACACATCTTTTGAATTTTTAGCAATATACTGACTATGATAAAGCATTTCTTGTTTTCCGTTTTTGCCTTTTTGTTTTTTATTTCCGTAGTATTTCCACTTTCAGCCCAGGAATCCGATATAAAAAAATCAGCCGATAAACTGTCACGTGGCCTTTCTATTATCGATTATTTTTATGTGGAAGATGTGGATTCTGACGAGTTGGTGGAGGTGGCCTTCCTTGAAATGCTTAAGGAACTTGATCCCCACAGCGTTTATATGGATCCAAAAACGGTCAGGGAAGCCAATGAACCGCTGGAGGGGAAGTTTGAGGGAGTTGGCATTCAGTTTCAAATTTATAAGGATACGATTCTTGTGGTTTCTCCGGTTACCGGAGGCCCGTCGGAAGCTTTGGGAATTCTGGCCGGCGATAAAATTATTACCATTGATGGCGAGGAGGCTTTCGGCCCAAAAGTTACCAATGAATGGGTTCGCGATCATCTCCGTGGCGATAAAGGCACGCAGGTAACCGTTGAGATTTATCGTAAAGGACAAAAAAAATTGCTGGAATATACAATTACCCGTGACAAAATTCCGATTTATAGTATCGACGCCGCCTATATGGCCGACCCACTTACCGGATATATAAAATTAAACCGGTTCAGTCGTTCCACCATGGAAGAATATGTTGAGGCGATGCAGTCGCTGCAAAGCCAGGGAATGGAAAATTTAATCCTTGATCTGCGGAATAACAGCGGTGGCTTTTTGGATGTGTCTATCGCATTGGCCGATGAGTTTCTTCAGGCCGGAAAGTTGATTGTTTATACCGAAGGACGACGCACGCCACGCAGGGATGCCGCAGCCACAACCGCAGGACACTTTGAAAATGGAAAGCTTATCGTATTAATTAATGAAGGATCTGCTTCCGCTTCCGAAATTGTGTCAGGTGCAGTGCAGGATTGGGACCGGGGTCTGGTGATCGGCCGCCGCTCTTTTGGGAAAGGACTTGTCCAGCGCCCTTTCTGGCTCCCCGATAGCTCCCAGATTCGCCTTACCATCGCCCGCTATTACACCCCAACAGGCCGGTGTATCCAGAAACCCTACGACGATGGAGTGGAATCCTATTTTAAAGACCTCTACCGTCGCAGGAACCATGGCGAACTTATGCACCCCGACAGTATCCATTTCCCCGACTCCCTCAAATATACCACTCCCGGCGGACGTATCGTCTATGGGGGTGGCGGAATTATGCCCGATATCTTCGTTCCCTACGACTCCACGCTCTATTCCGATTATTATATGAACCTCTGGCGTAAAGGTACTCAGAATTCTTTCGTTACGCGGTATATGGAAACCCATCGGGAAAAACTCGAATCTACTTACCCTTCACTCGATGCCTTTATCCGTAACTTCTCAATAGATGATGCCTTTATCCATGATTTTGTGGAGTATGCTGAAGAACAAGGGGTGAAACCCGATACGGATGGCCTGACACAATCAAAAGAAATAATTACTACCCAAATAAAAGCCCTTGTGGCAAGAAATTTGTATGGCGTCTCCAGCTATTTTCAGATTGTAAATACGATTAGTGAAGAGTACCTTCTGGCTCTTGAAATGATGAAAAATAATGAGGCGTTCTCTTCCCATAACCTGAAATTTTAAAGACTCTTGTTTAGTTGTTCTGTGAAAACATTAAATTTGTGGCTGAATATGTACCGTTTTTCATCTTTAACATCTTCTAATATATTGCTTATGAAAAAATTAGTTTTATTGTTTACCGTTGTGCTTTCTGGTACACTGGTGCTTGATGCGCAAAATGTGAATAAAGAAAATGTGAATACTAACCCCAATGCCCCCCAAATCGAATTTGAAAAAGTTGTCCATGATTATGGTACGATTTATCAGTATGGGGATGGGAATTGCGAGTTTATGTTTACCAATACAGGTAAAGAACCGCTGGTTTTGAGTAATGTGCGTTCCTCCTGTGGTTGTACTGTCCCCGATTGGCCCCGGAAACCCATTCTGCCCGGAAAATCTGAAGTGATAAAAGTAAAGTATGCCACCAACCGGCTGGGAAAAATCAATAAAAGTGTTACCGTGCAGTCCAACGCTTCCAATGCAACCGTTGTACTCCGTATCGCCGGAAACGTAATTCCTCAGCCTAAGGAAGAAGCTCCGGAGAAAGTACTTGATAATACAGGTGCTCCCATTGCCAATCCAAAGAAATAAGAATCAAAAAATGATCATCTGGAGGCTGTTTCTTTATTCAGCCTCTTTTTTTTCTTTTTCGGGAATCAACACTGCGTAAGATTACTTTTTCTTTATAACTTTGCCGCGTTTAACGTATCATACAAAACCCATTACAATGCCTGAAATATCAGTAAAAGGACGGCAGATGCCCGAGTCCCCCATTCGTAAACTGGTCCCTTATGCCGAAGCTGCAAAAAAACGGGGCCGCAAGGTGTATCACCTGAATATCGGCCAGCCCGATATCGAAACACCCGAAATTATGGTTAATGCGGTTAAAAATTTTACCCAAAAGGTCGTCGCTTACAGCCATTCTGCAGGCAATGTCTCGTACCGTGAAAAATTAACCGGCTATTATAAAAGTATCGGAATTGACATTACTGCCGATCAGATTATTGTCGCTGCAGGGGCTTCTGAAGCTATTCTCTTTGCCATGCAGAGCACAATGGATCCAGGCGATGAGATTATTATTCCTGAGCCTTTTTATGCCAATTACAACGGCTTTGCCGTGAATTCCGGCGTAGTCGTGCGTCCAATCCCTTCCTTTATACACGATGGCTTTGCATTACCCCCCATCACGGAGTTTGAGAAGGTGATTACCGAAAAAACAAAGGCTATCATGATCTGTAACCCGAATAACCCTACCGGTTATCTCTACAGTAAAGAAGAATTGATGGTGTTGCGCGATCTGGCGTTAAAATATAACTTGTTTATTTTCGCGGATGAGGTGTACCGTGAATTTTGTTATGATGGCCATACCCATACCTCGGTTATGCAACTTGAAGGACTCGAAAACCACACAATCCTTATCGATTCCGTATCCAAACGTTACAGCGCCTGTGGTGTCCGTATCGGATGCCTGATTACGCGGAACAAAGAGGTATTGGCCACGGCGATGAAATTTGCGCAGGCCAGGCTGTCCCCCCCCTCCTTTGGTCAGGTGGCTGCAGAAGCCGCTCTTGATGTGCCTCTCGCTTATTTTGAGGCTGTACTCAAAGAATATGACGCCCGTCGCAATGTGGTCTATACCGATCTGAATGCCATTGAAGGCGCTTTCTGTCCAAAACCAAAAGGAGCTTTTTATGTTGTGGCCTCTCTTCCCATCGATAATGCCGACAGGTTCTGTCGCTGGCTGCTCGAGGACTTTGATTATCACGGCGAAACGGTGATGCTCGCTCCGGCAACCGGTTTTTATGCCACTCAGGGATCTGGAATGAATGAGGTACGCATTAGTTATGTATTAAATGTCGATGACCTCCACGCTTCCATGAAATGCCTGAAAGAAGCACTAAGGGTGTATCCGGGACGAACTCTCTGATACGCGCCGGGACGCAATTCTTATCTTATAAACAATTTTACTAAAACAGGCAGCGGATATAAACCTCCGCTGTTTTTATTTTTCTTTATACAACAGGTATTTTTTCCGGATTTTTTTGAAGGCCTTCAGGTCTTCCTGCCATGCGTTCCGGATTTGTTCCTCACTCCATCCTGCCACAATTTGTTCCTGAAGCGTTGGCGTTCCGGAAAGTTTTGTAAAAAAGGAAGTGAAAAAGCCAGAATCGTTGAACAGTGAATAGGCATGGAGTAAATAACTCAGGTCGAGTTTGCCGGTTTTTTCTAATCGCGCTGCATCCGCATCCAGCAAATACCCATGACATTCACGGTTTTCGTGTTTTGGATGCTCACTTGCCCCTTTGATGCTTACCGGCGTAAAGGTATATCCTGTTTCCGGAAAATCCGGATGGCCATACTGGCGGAAGGGTTTATCTGTACCGCGGCCAATGCTTACAAGGGTGCCTTCAAAAAGACAGAGGCTCGGATACAGATAAATGCTTTTCATATCCGGAAGGTTGGGAGAGGGTTTTACCGGTAATTTATAACGGGTCGTGTGGTCGTATCCCAGGCATGGAATAACTGTCAATTCAAGTTTTTTCTGGCTCTCCAGCCATCCTTCTCCCGCAACCATTTGCGCATATTCGCCCATCGTCATGCCATGTACTACTGGAACCGGGTGAAGCCCCACGAAGGATCGGTTTTCCTCTTCAAGTACAGGCCCATCCACATAATAGCCGTTGGGGTTTGGGCGGTCAAGGATGATCATGGGTATCCCATACGCTGCGCAGGCATCCATAACATAACTCATTGTGCTGATATAGGTGTAAAACCGGGCCCCCACATCCTGAATGTCAAATACTACAATATCGATATCTTCGAGCATGGCTGCTGTAGGACGTTTCTGCTGCCCGTAAAGTGATGCTATCGGAATTCCGGTTTTGAGGTCCTTGCCATTTTCAATCCCTGCTCCGGCTTCGGCTTCTCCCCTAAATCCATGTTCAGGGCAAAATATGGTGCTAAGGTGCAGAGCCATCCCTGCCAGTGTATCGGCCAGATGGGTTCCCGCTACCTGCGAGGTGGCATTGGCGACCAGTGCTATCCGCTTGTTTTGTAACAAGGGCACATATTCCCCGAATTGGGCTGCCCCGCATACCACCTCTTCTGCATTACCGAGCCGCTGACACCCGCCGCTGCTTTGCAGTATCAGCGTACTGAACAGAAAAAGAAGAAAACGTTTCATTCTTGCTCTTTTATATTATCGCACTAAGATACTGCATTTTTATGCTTACGCAAGATTTTCGCGCCAAACTGTACTATGCTCCATTTGTAATGAATTGTTCAGCCGCCTTTTACTAAATCCCAGTGTCTACCGGTAATTGGTTTGCGAAATCTGTGTATCTTTGACATTCTCAGTTGGTACCCATGCGATTTGAATTTTTTATTGCCCGACGAATGCTTAATACCCGTGAGAACCCTTTTAGCGGTTCCTTTATCCGTATTGCTGTAATCAGTGTCGCACTGGGAGTAATGATGATGATCCTTTCCGATGCGATTCTTATCGGTTTTCAAACGGCAATTCGGGATAAAATTGCGGGTTTTGCCGGTCATATCCGGATTACACCCTTTTCCGGTAACGACTCATGGGAGCAAGAACCCCTGCTGGACTATGCGGATTGGATGGATTCGGTTCGGATAACGCCCCCTGTGGTTCATGTGCAGGGTATTGCCACCAAAGCCGGAATAATTAAAACCGGTGAACAGTTAGAAGGCGTCGTGCTGAAAGGCATTGGTCCGGATTTCTACTGGG
>RZYD01000584.1 GCA_009930445.1 Bacteroidia bacterium
TACATTTCTTCTATAAATTCCACCTTATCAAAGAATAACATACACAAAGCATTATAAAGGTTTGTGTAAGGGCAAAGTAACCCCGTCCCCAGTGTTAGTAGGGAGGGCGTGAATACGCCTTAAAATATGCGATTTTCTTCTGCGGGCTTGGTCTTTCGTCAGACGAAAAGCATTAACCCAGGTCTGTGTTCTTAACGTCGTGTGAATCACGACTGTGCATTGGCCTATTTGCAAACGGGGTCATGTGCCACCACAAATGTAGCCGGCCTTTACGCTTGTTTTATACTGTAATGTTCAGCAGGTTGGCTGCTTTCTCGTATTCCTTCTTGTGGTACGCCAACCTCGCCTTCATCTTCACCGGATCTTGAACGGGGACTAACGTCGGGTTGTATTCTTTTGCATATTGCAAGACATTCCATATGACAACGAGCAGCTTTCGGGCTATGGCAATCAACGCCTTTTTCCTGGGCTTGCGCATGGCCAACCGTTGGAACTTATCCTTGAAAAACGAACCTTTCATCCGGGAAGCGGCCCACGAGGCTTGCACCAGAATTGAACGAAGGTACTTGTTACCTTTGGTGGTGGCGGTACTTTTGTATTTGCCGGCACTTTCATCATTCCTTGGACGTAATCCCGCCCAGCCGACAATCTTATCGCTACTTTCAAAGACACTCATATCGCCGCCCGTTTCGGCTATTATGGTCATCGCTGCTACTTGGCTTATCCCGGGAATGGTTTGCAAAAGCTTTACCATCACCGAAAAATGTTCGTCGCATATCCGGCGCATTTCCGACAGGCATTCAGATATCTGCACCTGGTACATCTCATACTCCTGTTTCGCCCAAGACAACTCCTGGCGGTGGTGTGCCTTCAAGTTACCCGTGAGCGCCTCTTTCAACTTCCCACTCTGCTTGTTCTTCCTGTTCCCGTAAACCAGGCTTACAAGGTAACCCGGGTCACTCCAGCCGGCGATGAGCGCTTCAACAATGCACTGGAAACTCTTGGTGGTGATACTGCTCAGGCAACTGCTCGCCCGGATCCCGGATTTTACCAGGATACCGTCCATGACCGTCAGAACACGGGTGACCTGTTGCTTTAGTTTACCCTGTTTGCGGGAATAAACCCGCAACTCCTGGATCACCGGGGGTGGGACAAAACTACCACGCATCATCCCCTTGTGCAACAATGTCGCTATCCATTGGGCATCCTTAACATCACTTTTACGACCCGGCATCTGCTTGATGAAATAGGGGTTGACAAGTGTCAGATTGAACCCCATCTCGTATAACAGATCCCATACCGCGATCCAGTAAATACCAGTGCTTTCCAGGGCTACATCTTCCACATCTTCTGACTGTAAATACTCGCCCATCGAATAGATATTGGGCGTCATCGTGCTGAATTCTTTCACCTGAGAATAATTTTCACCATTGTAAATCGCACAAAAGATACTATCTTTGTGTACGTCTAAGCCACATACTTTCTTCATATTGAATATTTTAGTGGTGAATAAATCTTCAAATATAAAGAAAGTTGTGGCTTCTTCCAATTCACGCACCCGAACGAAACAAAGTGAAGTGAGGTAGTACTCTTAATTTTTATGGGTCTGTGTATATGTATAAACTTTTATGTACATTTG
>RZYD01000585.1 GCA_009930445.1 Bacteroidia bacterium
GTTTTGCATCAATTTGCCCCTTTTTACCCGCCGCCAAACGCCTTCCCGTCAAATCAACCAACTCCAAATACTCATCCACCGTCAATTTATACTCAAAAAACAACGTTTCATCGATCGAAACCAGCCAATCCGCCCGTTTTGATTCTTCCTCCGTGATCTCCGTGCCCTCCGTGGTTAAAATTCTCCCCTTTTCGTGCATTTTGTGACTTTTCGTGGCTAAAATCACTTTTTCCCGCTCATCTTCATGCAAATTCCTAGCGTCACCAGCCAAAAACATTTGCATTTTCGCCTTTTCGGCCTTCACTCGCTCATAAACGCTCGTATACACCGAATCTTCCAGTGATTCCGCCATTTTTGCACGCACCGGATTCAAATCCACATACGCCATACACGTCAAAACCGCCGATTCAGCCTCCGACATCGCTTTCAACCGATCCCGAACCCAGTCCCGCCGATATTCATAGCTTTTCCCCGTCCATTTATCCAATCCGCACAAAAACGCCCGCCTTACACACAATGATAATCACAAACACTCAAACTTTACAAAATATTTCATAGCATGTCCTTGTTATACTACAGGATTAACATGATTGACCAGGATTGGGAAAAGGTAGCATGGAGCTGCAGCTCCGTGTTTTGCAGTGCAGGAGTCTTTGTTTCCTTTGTTTGCTTTTGTGGTGAATAAAATCAGGATTTGCATGAGAAATAATCTGTGTAATCAGCGCAATCTGCGGACGAATCTCTGCGAAGAATCCGGCTCGGGTTGCGCTGTTTTTTTGTCCGCAGACGTGTCACGGCGTAGTGAAACGAAGACGGATTACGCAGATTGGGTTGATTTGTTTTCTGTGGATGGCGAGGAGGGTTACGTTTTTGACGGCGACCGATACGCGGTTGGGTATGGAGGTGCGGGGTGTGAATTCCATGGGGTAGAAATGAAGTTTTTCTTGTGATTGGGGTATATTTATTGGGTACTTAAGTCGTTTTGATGTCACTGATTGAAAGGTCGAAGGTGAAAAATGAAAACAATGACCGTTGATTGTCCAGATGAATTGGTCAAAGAACTGGATGGATATGTTAAGGAGGGGTGGGCTGTAAACTCCGGAGCGGCTGTGGTTGAAGCATTACGCCGTTTTTTGGAATCGCATCGGCCGGATGTAATCCAAAACCAAATTCAAGCGGATGTCGAATGGGGTTTGAAAGGAAATGACTGAGTCTATTCGTCCTGTCGTATTGGATGCGGGGCCTCTTATTCATGGAACGATTGGTGTGGTTGTACGTGCGATACGTACTGGTCAGCGCACCAAAGAACAGGTTTTGCAGATGCTGCGTTCCATTCCTGAAACATCGTCGCTGCATATTTCTCGCAAATTGCTTGATGAGGTGATTGAAGCGGTTTCGAAGGGATGAATTTTTTGACAGGATTAACACGATGAACCCGCCTTCGTTTTTTAGCTTCGGCGCGGCAGGCAGGCAGGATGAAAAGAAAAATAATCTGCGAAATCAGCGCAATCTGCGGATAACCTTCCGCGGAGGCTTTGCGTTTTTTTGTCCGCAGATTACGCAGATTGCGCTGATTTGCTTGGGTTCTGCGGTTTAGGAGAAGATAAAAGGAGAAAAGGGATGAATGAGGATCAGCAGA
>RZYD01000098.1 GCA_009930445.1 Bacteroidia bacterium
GAAAAATGGTGATTCGAAACTTGCCGTTTCTCCTTTCCGATACTGTTGGGTTTATCCGAAAACTGCCCCATGGATTAGTAGAAAGCTTCAAGTCGACCCTCGACGAAGTGCGGGAGGCGGATCTCCTGATTCATGTGGTGGATATTTCTCACCCTGACCATGAAAACCATGTCGATGTGGTTAAAAATACACTTCATGAAATTGGAGCCTCTGAAATTCCGGTGATAATGGTTTTTAATAAAACCGATGCCTACACCTGGGTTAATCGGAGTTCCGATGACCTTAGCGGGTGGACCTCCGAGCAGATTCCGCTTAGCGAACTAAAAAATAGCTGGATTGCAAAAGTTAATAGCCCTTCGGTCTTTATTTCTGCAAAAACAAAACATAACATCGATGCATTTAAAGAACAATTGTATCAGCACGTAAATACCATTCACAGGGTTCGTTATCCTTTTAATCAATATTTGTACGACGACCCGGATATCGGGTCAATTGAATAATCCTGTGGGTTGGAACGACTATGTTGCTTTATCGGATTTTTGAGAATGGTGATAATTTTGAACAATATGGATCTATGGCAAATATAAAAATTATTGTATGAAAAAAATTTATCTCCTGTTGTTATCCTTGTTGTCGGGCGGATTAATTGCCGCAGCCTGGCCCATGAACGGATGGCCCGGATTGCTGTTTGTGGCTTTTCTTCCGTTTTTATTTATTGAAGATTATATTTCATTGAACCACCACAAATATAGTATCTGGGCTCCGTTTTTTTTCGCGTTTCCCGGGTTACTGTTATGGAATATCCTGACTACTTACTGGATATGGAACAGTACCGCAGTTGGAGGAGTAGTTTCTATTTTACTGAATAGCCTGCTAATGGCTTTTGTTTTCCAAATGGTGCATCTTATCCGTAGCAATGTTTTTCACCTAAAAGGCGGATACTGGATTTTTCCGGTAGCCTGGATGGCGTTTGAATACCTGCACCTTTCATGGGCACTTAACTGGCCCTGGCTGAATCTTGGCAATGCCTTTTCTATGGTGCCCCAATGGATTCAGTGGTATGAATATACCGGAACATTTGGAGGATCACTTTGGATTTTTCTTGTAAATATTTTGTTTTTTTATGCGCTAAAAGGGTTTATCTATGGTCGTCGTACCCTGCGGGTAAATCCCGTTGCAATTTTGCTTAGTGCCGTTATGGTTATAGGGGTTCCCATTATATTTTCTTTTTACCGGTATTCCCATTATAAGGAAAAAGATAATCCTGTGGATGTGCTTGTAGTTCAGCCGAATAACGACCCTTATTCTGAACAATACGGGCTTCGTCCCAATGAAATACTCGATCGGGTATATGATTTGATTCGTGCTAATAGCGATACCGCGGTGGATTTTATTGTATTGCCGGAATCAGTGATTCAGGAGCGTAATGTGTTTGAAGACAGATTAATGGAAAGCAATAGTGTTTTGTCGGTAGTCGATTTTATGAAAAATTATCCGCAAACAGCAATCTGTATTGGAGCTGCCACTTATAAATTATTTCGGCCAGAAGAACCATTATCTCCCAGTGCACGACAAATTCCCAATACGGATCAGTTTTATGATGCCTATAATACAATTTATTATATCGATAATTATAGCTCTATTCAATTGTATCATAAATCAAAACTGACTCCCGGGGTGGAGGCCATGCCAGGGATTAAATATTTACCCTTTATCGAAAATCTTGCATTGGATTTGGGTGGCACCGTGGGTAGTTTAGGTACTGATCCGGAACGCATTCCTTTTTTTAATATCCCGAATGGATTAAAAGTGGCCCCCAGTATCTGTTATGAATCGATATTTGGTGAATTTATGTCAGGATTTGTGAAAAACGGGGCTGAGGTTATTTTTGTGATGACCAATGACGGTTGGTGGAAAAATACTCCGGGCCATCGGCAACACATGTCCTATTCTGTTTTGCGTGCTATTGAAACCCGAAGGAGCGTGGCTCGTTCGGCTAATACCGGGATATCCTGCTTCATCAATCAGCGCGGTGATATTGAGCAAGCCACTCCTTATTGGGCTCGTACAGCCATTCGTCAAACGATAAATGCCAATGATACACTTACTTTTTATGTAAAGCATGGTGATTTTATCGCCCGGATATCTGTTGTTACCTTGATGGCTATGCTGTTGATAAGTATTGTCCGTGGCATTATCAGCCGTTCGAAGCCTATAGGTTAATGGGTTATTTTGTTTTTCTCTTTTTTGCCTGTAGCGTTTTTCCAACAATGTAGGTGGTGATCATTCCAAGCATTATAAGCGTGCCGTTTCCGACCGGAGCACTATGCCCAATGGGCTCGCCTCCCACCTGGCTTCCATCGCCATTTGTTGACGGGTCAGGCTGTGCCTGAAGGTATACCGAAAAGCATAAGCATAAAATGGGAATAAGTACTATGCGGTGATTACGTTTCATGGTAGGTAAGGGTTAGTGAATAATTATTTTTTGGATTTCAGTAGAAACATTTCTCCAGGTTATTATATATATTCCAGGGGTTAGGTTTTGGGTTACTGTGGTTTTATCTGTTGTGATTTTCCAGGTTCCAATGCATCGCCCCTCGATGGTATGGATGCATAAATAATCCCCATTGTTGCCTGTAATTGAAAGAGTTCTGTCCTGGATTTTTGTGTTAAAATACGAACGATCCAAAACTGGGATTCCGGTTTCAGAATGCATTAATGCAAAGCGAAAGGGATCGTCGTCTGGATGCCCATGGAAAATGATTTCCCTGATTTCTTCGGTGTTATAGGTTGTATTGGTAATGAAATCAATAAGGTACAAGGTGTGAGTGGATATAAAATCCTCCCCTTTGAGTTGTAGCAGATAATCTCCTTCTTCCGGCAGGCGTAACCCAATGGAATACTCAGCCTCCGGATCGAAGGGTGTATAGTTAATCGCATAGTTGATTGCATTTTGTTGGAAATATATTTCAGGATGGAAATTCTGTCCTGATAATTTGAGTGCATCAAACTGAGGGTCATAAAAATTCGTGGCTTCATCATAAAACGCCAGATAGCAATTATCTTCCAGATTGTTATAATGTAAAGCGACTTCGAGAGTGAAAGGAGTATCTTCGTGTTTTTTTAAAAGGCTTGCATGGGTTGCGATTTGCGCTGTTTTGTTTATAATGATCTGATTATCCGTGGCAATGGCCTGTACGAAAAATCCCTGAGCAACAGGAAGAATCCCCCCGGTTAAGCTGCCAACCGAACCATTCCACTCGAGGTAATCTCCGTTGTACCATACGTAAACGGTTTGTGCAATATTGTTTCTCTGGACTAAATCCCAGTCAATTGGTGCAAGGAACGGATTTCCGAGCAGGTGAAATCCGGAGTAGGCAGTAAGGTTTCCGGAGATACTTAACCCGGAAAAAGTGATATTGCCATTTATGGTACTATCAGAAAAAACGGCCAAATCGTTGCCTGAAGGCAGAAATACAGAATAACCTCTTCCCGGGGTAAGCCTATCCTCTCCGTTTATGTTGATCCAGAGTTGTTGGGTTTCATCATAGTAACGTACAAAGGCATCAGCCGGAAAAACGGAAATCGCTTTTGCTTCTGCAACGGGAGAGCTAATAAAATGGTACACCGCATTTTCCGGGTCATCGGAATAGATGCCGCCAGTTAGGATCTTTTCAACCTGAATGTTGTTGAATGACAATTGGTTTGCCGAATCTAAAAGATAGGCTCCATCTTTTAGTACAATCCTATTAGTGAACGCTTTTTGCGTGAGCACCGGATAAAAGGGTTTTCCTGCTTCCATAAGGATATTGGTTCCCGGTCCCGGAAGGCCTGTACTCCAGTTATCATTGTCATACCACATGCTGCTACTGTCGCCCATCCATTCGGTTGTGAGCGGAGGGTTTAAAAATTGCCCCGGATTTAAACTGCCCAAAGAGGCCGGCTGTGGCTCCTGCCAAAAAAAGTGTTCCTGTGATGTGCCACATCCCTGTAATTGAAGCGAATAACCTACCGGAGTGGAGCTGGTTTCCTTTTGCCCGACCTCTTCGCTTAGGATTCCTGCCGCCGGACCGCTTGTTCCAACAAAATCGCCTTCATAACTTATAAAATTCAGTAGTCTTCCCCCACAGTCAATTGCAATTCCATCGGGTGAGCCGTTTTGAAGGGAAGGGAAAGGAATCGAATAGAAATAATAATCAAAGGTTGTGTCGCCAGGAAATCCTAAATCCACTGTAGTTGAGTTATATACGGCCCCATTACTGCCATTGTATAAGGAAATGGTGAAGTCGGAAAGCGTATAATCCGGAGCATTTTTAATGATTATTTCTACGGTCTCGTTGGTGTCTTTTGAATTGTCATCATAGTGGAATTCGTTTATCCAGGCCTTGGGTTGCTCCAGAACAGTGATGCCGGGTATATTGATTATTGTATCCGTTGTTCCTGCCTGATCTTCAACATAAAGCACTACGGGATAAACTCCGGGGAGAGTGTATTTGTAACCGGGGTTTTTTACGGTATCATCGATAATTCCGTCGAACTGAAAATCCCATGCATATATATAAGGGGGCTCTCCGCCCGAGGTATTGTCAATGAACCAGGCTGTATCACCATGAAAAACGGGATTTGAATCGATCAGGAAATCAGCATTGAGTGGAATGGATCCTGCCGGGAACCCGGAAATTATTAGGTTGTCAAAGCCAGCCTGATCTGTTCCTCCGTTTTGTTTTGCATGTAGGGTTACTCCAATCCGGGATACTGAATCCGGAAGGTTTAAACTGTAGGTCTCCCATCCCTCGGTGGATGCACCACCGGATGCTCCTGTAAAAATGGGTATTTCCAGCGGGTAGAATTGATTAATCAGTAATGTTAGCGTTATTTTGTCGCCTGTATCAAAAGAAATCACGTTATAGTGGAATGAAAATTGGTTATTCGTATATCCCTCCAATGAAAGGGAATTAAAACTGAGTTCATGGAAAAAGCTGCCTCCCCCATTGGTATTATCCAAATCCTGAATACCCCAGAAAAGAGGTTCTGAGGCCGGTAAGATAGCACCAAGTACAGCTACAGTATCCCAAACATCATCAGAAACGTTATAGGGTTCCGGATTGGCTACATATTGCCAATTATTAAATATTTCCTGACAAAAGCCTTGGAATGCCAGCGTATCCTGCGCGTAAGCGTTGATGGTATACCCAGTCACCAGGCATAGCATAATGTACTTTTTTTTTCTCCACATCATATTCTGTTTTTTACAAGTACGTAGTTTGTTCTGTGTTAACCTTTCTGTAGTTAATGCAAAATGTCGGGAAAAAGAACCCATGATATGGGAAAAAATGTAAATTTGTTTTTTTAATGTAGGTAATGAACCCAGAGCATTATCAGAAAACGGTGAAGCGATATAGTGATGAGCAACTCCTTGATGTAGTTGAACACGCTTCATTGTATCATAAGGATGCTATACTTGCTGCGCTGTGGGAAATTGAAGCCAGAGGGATGAAAGTAGAGGATATTGACAGTCTGAAATCCAGTCTGGAATCAGAATTCCGCATGGCACTGGAAGCCGAGCATCTTGAAGAAAAAGAGAATGCAATTGACCCGGATACCCCGTTTCCTGAATTGTATAGCCCAGTTGCCATTTTTTGGATGACGTTGCTGTTTAATACACTTTTTGGCGGATTGATGTTGGTTTATAATACGCAAAAAGTTAACCGGCAAGGGAGGTTGCCAATCATTCTATTTACCATTTTTTATACGGTTGCCGGATTAACCCTTGTTTCCATTATTCCAATTGGTATGTTGTTCCCTGTTTTTTATAACCTTACCGGGGCATTGGTACTGCGTGAAGTTATGTGGAAACGGCATATTCCTTCTGACCAGAAATATAGAGTTAAATCCACCATTACACCGTTTCTTATTGGAATCGTATATTCGTTACTTATGCTGATTTTGATGCATTATCTGGGCCTTTCGATTCCCTATACGGAAAATTAAAGCATTTTCAGAAATTTTATCTCCTGGTCGGTTAGATGTCTGAACTTTCCTCTTGGAATCTCTTTTTTTGTTAGCCCGGCAAACATCGTGCGGTCAAGTTTAACGACTTCATACCCCAGATGTTCAAAGATGCGCCTGACGATATGATTTTTGCCGCTATGAATCTCGATGCCGATTGTGTTTTTTTTGTCAGGATTAACGAAAGCAATTTTATCAGCTGCAATTTGGCCATCTTCAAGTGTAATCCCTTCACTAATAGCCAGAAAATCATTTTTTGTAAGTGGTTTGTTGAGTTCTACCTGATAAATTTTTCTCACCTTATGTTTAGGATGGGTTAACTTTTTTGCCAAATCTCCATCGTTAGTAAACAATAATAATCCTGTAGTATTGCGGTCGAGTCGACCAACCGGAACAATTCTTTCCTTGCAAGCCTGTTCTACCAGCTGCATCACCGTTTTCCGTTCTCTGGGGTCTTTTACCGTAGTGATAAATCCTTTGGGTTTGTTGAGCAAAACATACTTTAATTTTTCACGGCGTAAGTTTTCTCCACTCATGGTAACGACATCTGAAAGCCCAACCTTTGTTCCAAGGGCCGTAATTACTTTTCCATTGATTGAAATTACTCCGGCTTGGATAAGCGTGTCGGCTTCTCTTCTGGAACAGATTCCGCTGTCTGCAATGTATTTATTAAGTCGAACAAGCCCCTCTTCTGTGTTTTTCCTTTTTCCTGGCTTATATTCTGAAGGCTTATTGTCAGTGTATTTTTCCTTTTTAGGAGGTGGCTTCATGCCTTCTTTTTTCGGGTTATCTCGATTGGTATTAGGAGTAAACTGTTCTTTTGCCATTAGTATGTGCTTAAAATTCAGGCAAAAGTACAAAACAAAATGATACAACTCATGAAAAGGGGAGGATATTAAAAGCGAAGAGAAGAATGCTGTAGAATGTTAAAGTGTTGGATAAAAAGCGTCTTCAAGATGTTCGATAATCGGTTGTTTCCCCTCAAGTAAAATGCTGATAATATCAAATCGCACTTCATTTGAGATATTATGTTGCTGGATGTACTGGTTGGCTGCACGGATTAGTTGTTTCTGTTTCAATCGGTTTACACTAATGGCCGGATCATAGAGCGCGTTACTGGTGCGTGTTTTTACTTCGATAATGGCAAGCATTGCATTTGTTTTCGCAATAATATCTAATTCAAGATGGCCGTATCGCCAGTTTTGTTCAATAATGAAATAGCCTTTTTTTTTCAGATATGCCACAGCAATTTCTTCGCCCTTTTTGCCAATTTCATTATGTTCAGCCATAGGAATGTATTTAGGTGTTACATTTCAGGATCATAGTTAAGAGTTCAGGATAAGTACGTATTAACTCAATTATTTCATTGTTTATGGATGTATTTGTGTGATATTCTTCCTGTTTGGAAAGGGTGGAGATAACGCGGTTACACTCATCAGAAGAGCTGAGGGAAAAGCATATAGAGCCATTGTTCCAGGCAAAACGACGGGTAAAGGATTCCTGCTGGTGAACGAAATGTGAAGACCCTCCTTTAATATTTTGCACTACATCACACAGGGCAATTTTAGGATTTAGTTCATGGACTATATGAACATGATCAGGTAGGATTTTAATTGAATATGGGTTGCATTTCAGCGCGCAGAGGCGTTCATGAAGCGATTGCAAAATAAATTCGCTGATCTGGTTGTCGATCAGGGGAAGGAAGTCAATGACCGGAAGAATGGTGTGGACTCTGATTCGTGTAATAGCGTATCGCATAGTTTTCGTTTTAGGTTTTTTATTTTTTACCCCCCCTTATAAGTGTTCAATTCTTTTAAAGAGTGATTTTCTTTTTTACTATTAATGCAAAAAGGCACGAAAAATAACCCACTCCACACCAGAAAATTTCAAAAAACAGATGAATCATCCTCCAGATCAGCGCAAAGAATAGCCCAGTAATACGGCACGGCAGTTAGAAAAGTTGTCGTAAAGGCCATCCCCGGT
>RZYD01000586.1 GCA_009930445.1 Bacteroidia bacterium
ATAATACTGGATATACCAGGGATGATTGATACTTATACCATAGGCAATATTTTCTTTTCCATATTGTGCCGTAAGTGTTTCGGTATTTTTGGCCACATCCTTAAATTCATTAAAATGCTGTGTAGTGAAAAAATTATTGAACATTACGGTATGTAAAGTACTGGTTGTCAGTAGAGTGAAAATTATCAGCGATGTGCGAAAGGAGAGGGGTTTATTGGCGAATTGTGCCAGAAAGAGAAAGAGGAATGGCATGGAAAAAATGAGTACCGAGTCCATCAGAACGGGATTCAGCAGTTGACTGTATAGAAACCCAATGACCAGGGGAAGCAGGAACCAAACGGCTGAAAGCCACCAATAGTGTGGTGTGTTTTTTTTTGTCCGGTAGGTCGACAATGTAGCAATCAGTAGACCATATACTGCAGCCAGCCACCAACTGCCATTAAAGAGATAGGCGATATGGTTTCCAACCCATGCCAGGTCAGGCGTGGCCAGCCATTCACCTACCCCACCAATGGAGAGGTGATTCAGGGTTATGGGGATGTGAGGTAAAAAAAGGAGAACGGCGGCAAAGGCACCCAGTAAATAGGCTGTTTTGTTATTTTTGTTCAGATAAAAAAGCCCTGTACAGCCAATAATCAGGGCCATCAGGAAGCTGAAATAGTGGTTGTACATGCATAATGCATTGGTCAGCGCATAGGCAATGGCTAAGGAAATTGTTCCTTTTTTTTGGGGGGCTTTTAAGAGTTGTGTCCAGAAGTAAGTAAGCAGCAGGATGAAGAAGAGACCTGAGCCGTAAGGCCTAGCGATGCGGCTGTAGAGCAACGGGAACTGTAGGCTGGCAATGGCCGTTGCAGCCACCAGACCAGCCGTTGGGCCGAACCATTGTTTTCCTGTTTTGTACATCAGGTAAACCGCACCAACTCCCATAAGCGCAAACGGTAAACGAATACTTAATGGTGAATTTCCAAAAAGCTTAGTCCAGTAATACAAAAAGACCTGAATTCCGCCCGGGTGCCCGTCAACATAAAAACCATGGATTACAAGCTCACGAAAGGAGTCAAATTGTAACCGGAATAATGCACTCAATTCATCGTTTGAGAGTGAGCTTTCAGTGAGGTTATAGAGCCGTAACCCCAGCGCTGTAAGCAGAATAATGGACAGGAGAAGGAGTTCATGCGAAAGTGTTCTCTGCTTCATTGCGGGGATTATTCATTGCTGCGTTGGCGTACGGCCTCATAAAGGATTACTCCTGCCGCAACGGAAACATTCAGGGATCCGATTTCACCCTTTAGGGGAATAGACACGCTTACGTCAGCCTGTTTTAAAAGTTGTCCGGAGATTCCATCTTCCTCCGAGCCCATAATTATGGCGGTGGGTTTGGTATAATCGACGTCGATGTAATTCAATGTTGATTTTTCCGTACAGGCCACTATCTGTAATCCGCTATTTTTTAGGTATTTAAGGCTTTGTGTCAGCGAATCGCTTTTTTCGACGGCAATCCGGTTGAGTGCTCCTGCGGAGGTTTTTACTGCATCTGCGTTGATCCGGGCGCTTCCCTTTGAAGGGAATAGTATGGCATTTACGCCGGTACATTCGGCCGTACGGGCTACCGCACCCATATTCCGGACATCGGTA
>RZYD01000099.1 GCA_009930445.1 Bacteroidia bacterium
GAGATTTAAACTTTTGTGCATTTACTCAAAATTCTAACGGTTTGATAGGTTGGAGCTTCGAAATCCCGGCCTACGCATATTGCCACCGTTACCGCCAAGTGTAAGAGACAGACAACGACAGAGAAACATTGAAAAGTAAACCATTGTGAAAGGACAAAAAAACGAAATATCGACAAGACCAAAGAGCCGACACTCAAACCGACCTGATGTTTTTTATTTTTTGCCCACCGCACATTTTTTAAAACAATTGCCGACCCACATTGCACACATTGCCAAAGCCCCACAAGCCAACGCTGAAACCAAAGCTTTGTCAAAGAGTGCAATTTTGCTGACACACGAATAGAAAATACATGAAAGAGAGTGAAAAATATTTTGAGTTTGAACTAAAACCACAGCAAGAAAAAGCATTTGCTGAGTTACAGCATTTTGTTGAAAAAAGTTCGGACAAAATATTTATTCTTAAAGGTTATGCAGGGACTGGGAAAACTACATTAATGAGTGGTTTTATCAAATGGTTGGGTGAGAAGGAAAATATTTATTCTTTGCTAGCATCAACAGGTAGGGCAGCCAAGGTATTATCTGACAAGACAAATACAGATGCTACTACAATTCACAGCCATATTTACGTTTTTAAAGATTTGGACGATGACCTTGAAACTATGAGTTCAAAGCAAGAGCAACTTGCTATTGACGATAAAGGCCAAATCAGTTTGGTTTTCGACTTAAAAACTATCAATGCGGAATCTGAAAAAATATACATTATTGATGAAGCATCAATGGTTGCTGACATCCCTGACACTGGTAGTTCGTTTGCCAAGTTCGGTAGTGGAGAGTTATTAAAGGATTTATTATCCTATGATATAAAAGGGAAATTCATTTTCGTTGGTGACCCATGTCAATTACCCCCAATTGGCCAGGAAATTTCACCTGCTTTGTCAAAATTATATATTGAGCAGAAATACAAACATTTGGTTCAACAAATTGAACTAACTGAAATTATCAGACAAGCTACTGCAAATGGAATTATTGCAGCATCGCTCTTATTAAGAAATTTACAGAATACAAATCCACCTGTTAAATTCGCTTCTTTCCCGTTAAAAGGGCATTCAAATATTACTCTACATAGTTCTCATGCAAGTTTGGTGAATTCTTATATTCAAAAAATTAAGGAAAACGGATTTGAATACTCAACTTTAATTTGCCAAACAAACCGGCATTGTTCGGATTTAAATAAAATAATTAGGGCATCATTGGGCAAATCATCAAATCTAATCGAATCAGGTGATATTCTCTTGGTTACTCAAAATAATTATTTGACAAACCTTGTAAATGGTGATTTAGTTAGGGTAATTCAAACAGGCAAAAAGGAATATCGTTGTGGCTTGACATTCTTACAGGTAGAAGTTCAAGAATTAGTTTCAAAGCATATTTTCAATGTTCTATTAGTTGAAGATATTTTGTATTCCATTTCCACTAATCTAAACAATAAACAACATAAAGATTTGATGATTGATTACTATCACCGAATGAAAGAAAAAGGAATCAAACAAAAAGACCAAGCCTTTAAAGACAAAATGTTAACTGACCCATATTTAAATGCCTTGAAAGCAGTTTATGGTTATGCTTTGACTTGTCACAAAAGTCAAGGAGGGGAATGGAATGAGGTGTTTTTGTATCTTGACAATAAAATACATGGTATTCCTAAGCCTGGCATTTATCAATGGCTTTATACTGCTATTACAAGAGCAAAAGAAACATTACACGTTGTAAATGATTGGTTTATAAAATAATGCAATTATGATTGATCTATTCAAAGAAGAAGTAAATATTGGAAATATTGTGAAACTCATTCTGACTACAGGAAAAGAGCCTATAGGTAAAGTTCTGGAAATAGGAAGCAACCACATATTAATAGAAAACGAAGAAGGAAATACGATAAGAATTTTTGAAGTTCTTATCGGAGGTTGGGAAATTATTAAAGAAAACGAAATTGTTCAACATGATAATAATTTACCAAGAAATGAGGAATTATCAATTACTGAAAAGAAACAAGAAGTCCTCATTGAAGAAGAAAAAGTTGATAACAAAATAAAAGAAACTACAATTGTAGAGAAAATTGAGGAGAAAGAAGAAAATTGCAAATCTGAAGAAAATAAAATTGGTGTTTCAATTGTAGGTAAAATTTCATTGGATAAAATAGACACAAAGAAAAATAGATTTCCTACAGGTCGTACGTATCGATTAAGACAAGTATCAAAAACATTAGGTTTACCAATTAATAAAATTATTGAACTTCTTAAAAAGGAAAAAATTGATGTTGATGAAAACAATCCGAATTATAGAATCGATCAAGCGGCTTATGATGTAGTTATTAAAGAAAAAGACACGATTAAAAATGAAAAAAAATCAACACAAGAAACTAGTTTAGAAAAAATCACAGATATTGGTTTAAAATTTAATTCCCTTTCCGATTTAAGTAAACTAAAAGAAAAAATAGAAATTGATATTTCTAAACAGATGCTACCTGCAAATGCAAAAATCAAAAGGTATGGAGCTAGGCATCAGTATGGTTTTTTAACGGGTAATGATGGACTTGATTATCATTTCAGATTTTCTGAAATAAAAGATGATATATTACTAGAGAAGCTTAACGTATTTGGAACTGAAGGCATTCAAGTAATTTGTCAATTAAATAATTATAATGGAAGGTTAATTGCTAAAAGCTTATATCTTCCACAATCAGTTGAATCTTTTCATAAAAAGGCAGAGCTTTATTTTAATCAGGATAATGTATATGACGCTTTAGAATTATTAAAATTAATTCTTACTCATTTCCCAGATTATTCTAAATCACTTGATTTAAATAAAAAAATTGAATATCAAAACAAAAGAAGGATTAAAGGAAAATATAAAGAAACACCAATTTATCATTCTCCCAGAATAGAATATAAAAAAGGGAATACAGAATTAGCAAAGAATCAATTCCTTCTTTCAATTGATAGAAATGATCACAATTCTGAAAAATCCATTAAGGAATTAGCATATTTATTGAGTGGTGAAGGCAAATATGACGAAGCAATTGATTTAGTGACAAAACACGCATCAAAAATTACATCATCTGATCCAAATAGCTTCATAGCATATTTCTACGAAGCTAAAAAAGATTATAGTAATGCAATCGAGTTTTTAAGAAAGATAAAATCAAAATCAAAAATTGATGATATTAAAATATCTAAAAGACTAGCTTTATGTTATGTAGGTATTGGTCAATATGATAGTGCAGAAGAGCTAATTAATAAAGTCCTTAAAGTACGCCCTGAAGATACTGTGACACTTAAATTAAAAGAAGCCTTGTTAATTGCAAAAGCACAGGGATCCGAGGAAGAAATTGAGTCTATTTTTAAGGAAGCTGAAATATCAGCTTTGACAGGAGGAGTAAGTAAGTTTATTCATTATGCACTTGAAAATTGTGTTTTTGCTGGTGTGCCAGCATCTGAAGTATCAAACCAAAACTTCAATAAAAAAACACTTGATAATTTAAAAGGTTATATTGAAACAATAAAAGATGGGCGTCCTAGGGAACGAGCAGAGGCATATTTATCTCAGGCAAAAATAGAACAGATAATAGATTCCGAGAATAATAAAGCCATAAACATATCAATTGCACGTTATTGTACATCAAGTGCCGTAAGTTGGGCAAAGGAAGGTCGGAGTCCAGATACAATGAGGTTCTTGTTGCTTGAGGCTGCAACAATAGATCCAGTATATGATATAATAAGAAGATATATTCCTATGTATCTTCAATCATATTTCAAACCTACACATGAGTTAAGAGGTAACGTGCGTGAGAACTGGGATTTGATTTTGGATGAATTACTTGAGTTTGATCAGAACCAAAATTTTTGGATCGGTATCCTTGAACTCTTAACTGTAAATAGTAAATTCTCCACTCACTTTCTTACTTCTGTTTTTAAAAAAGAGAAATATAAAGATCAATCAATAAGTTTCTTGAATTCATTCTTAAAGATAAATGCAAAGATTGGTGTTGATAAAAACTCATTCCTAGAGCTATGGAAAAACGCAAGAGAAAAATTAAAGCGAGAAAAGGATAACTTTAACGCAAAATATACAGCTTTACTACAATCAAGTACTCCGGAATCATTCACAGAATCGTTTTTAAATTTGAGAGGAGATCTGCCAGAATGGCTTGAACAAGTTGATAAGCACAGGTTAAATATTTTGGATGATATTGTAGAAACAATTATTGAATTTAATAAACAACTGTCATTTGAAGAAAAGGAAAGATATTATAATATCACTGTAAGTCAATTAACTCAGCTTAAAGAAGAAATTCAGGATTCACCTACAGGATTTAGCTTTAATATTATAGTTCCAATAATCGACTTTATTACCAAACTAATAGAGGACAGTTATAATAATGTAATTGAGACCAGTAAACCAATTATAAAGATTCAAATTTATGGTGAAGGTTCTATAGATGAAAAAACTGGTTTTGTAAATGTTCAATTTGCTATATCTAATAAAAAAGGTCGGGCTCCAATATCGTATTTCATTTTGAATATTGTCAACGATGAAAATATCGAGTTCATAAATGAAAACAATGTTATCGAGCAAACATTAAAAGGTGGTGATGAGCAAATACTTAAACTAAAGTTAAAAATCAAAGATGAAATAATTGAAGAAGGGGCTACAAATATTAAGATTAAATCATCGTATAAAGTAAGAGGAAATGACAAATTAAATAACATAGAGGATGATTTAACTTTGCGTTTCTATTCTACATTGGATTTTGTTAAAATCAATAATATCTTTGCAACAACAGCGGACAGTGGGCCTGTTGAAGATAAATCAATGTTCTTTGGTCGGGATGATTTTATTGACAATATTAAAGAGTCCATCGTTAATTCTAAATCAAAATGTGTAATTATTTATGGACAAAAAAGATCAGGTAAATCATCTGTATTACATCATTTGAGAGAGCGATTAAACAATGAAGAAAATACATTCTGTATTTCATTTAGTTTGGGTGAAATTATTCAGGATTTATCTCCAAAAACCTTTTATTATACAATTCTGACTGAATTAGAAGATTCTCTTGCAATATTATCAGATAAACATGAAAATATTCCTGAATATAAAGCCCCAGAATACAATAGTTTAAATGAAGTTCCTACAATTATTTTTAACAATGAAATTAAACAGCTAAAAAGAGAATTTAATAAATATCCTAAATGGGCAAATAAAAAACTTGTTTTACTAATTGATGAGTTTACTTACGTTTACACTGCTATTCAAAAAGAATTTCTTTCTGAGCAGTTTATGAAAACGTGGAAAAGCTTCTTGGAGAAAGGTTTTTTTACTTCTGTTTTAATTGGACAGGATATAATGCCAAAATTTAAAGCTGCATATCCAAATGAATTTGGAGTTACAGAGGATAAACGTTTGTCATACTTAAAAAAATCAGATGCAATAAACTTGATTGAAAAACCAATTTGGGATACAAATAAGGATAGGTCTCGCTTCTTGGGTAATGCCACAAACTTAATTCTAGAGTATACATCTTCAAATCCTTATTATGTACAAATATTTTGTGCTAGACTTGTAGATTATATGAATGATAACAAAGCTATTAGTGTAACTGAAGCCGATGTACATGATGTAGCTGATTCGTTTATTAAAGGAGAACAGGCACTTACTGCTGATAAGTTTGATAATCTTATAACAGCAGGTGATGCTGATTTAGATGCATTCGATCCAAACGATGTTTTAACTGCATTAAAAACAATTGCAATTGCTTCAAAGAATTTAGATAGTTGTCCAAGAGAGGCAATTAATTTGGGTGAAGTAGATTACGAGGAAAAAATATTAAAAGATTTGAAAGACAGGGAAGTTTTATCAATTCCTCAGCCAGGTTATTTTAAAATTAATGTAAGACTATTTAAAGAATGGTTATTAATAAATTAGAAATATGATTTTACAAAATCCATTTGCCGATTATGGAGGCATTGTAGTTAATGACCGCTTTGTTGGCAGAAAGAAAGAAATTGAAAATATTCAGAATAGATTATTAGGCTCAACTTATGGCAATATTGCCGTTGTCGGTTTACCTAGAGTTGGAAAATCTAGTTTAGTATGGAATTCAATAATTGCTGAGAAAGATAAATTATTATCAAAAAACATTCTTCCAATTTGGATATCTTTTGGCGAATATGATTCATTATATGAAACTTTTGAAGATATTATTTTTGAAATAGATGAGAATTTCAACAATACGGATTTATCTGATAACTTAAAAGTCATTTCTGAGAAAATAGGATCAAATAGTTCAATCGTTGTAAAAAGGAGATTTATTAAAAGATATTTCAAATTCTTAAAACAGAAAGGATATAGAATAATAGTTGCATTGGACGAATTTGATAATGCTAAGAATATCCTAAATCTGCAGGAATTTCAATTTTTAAGAGAATTATCATATAACATCGAAACAAAGATTGGGCTGATTACAATATCGAGAAAATCTATTCAAGAACTAGAACCAGATAACGGTGCGTTATCAAATTTTTATCAAATTTTTTCAGATTTAAGATTAAAATTATTTTCTGAAAACGATATTGATATCTATTGGAAAAGAATTGAAAATTATGGCATTGAAATTTCTGCTAATTATAAGGAAAAGGTAAATACATATTGTGGCAAACATCCATATTTATTAGATGTACTAAACCATGAAATATTCAATAGAATTTCTCAATCAGGCATTGATTTAAATGATACATTTTTATCTATTATCGATGAATTGCGTTTGAAGCTTTTTAATGAGTATGAAGCAATTTTAAAATTAATGACATTTGAAGGCTTGGGTGATAAATTACTGCAAATGGTGGTTGGTCCAGTATATGATATAAGTCAAAGAGATACAGAAAAACTTTTAAAATATGATATTGTAAATAAATGTGAGTCTGGAAATTACTCAAGTTTTTCATCCTTTTTTAATGATTATTTATTTTTAAAATCCAGTTCAATTGATATGTGGCCTTTATGGACAGCAGTAGAAAATGAAGTTCGGTCAATAATTAAGTTATATCTATTAGAAGAGTTTGGAGACAATTGGGAAATCGGTTTTGAAAATAAGTTTAAACAAAAGAAGGCTGGCGACTTTCTAGATTCAAAAAGGGATATTCAAATTAAAAACAAAGCTTCTTTTGGGGATAAAGCATCTGAACACTTAGTTGACTATACTTACCCTATGGATATGTTTGATAGGTTTATTGCAGCTGACTGGATATGGTTTTCAAAAGTGTTTGGGAATCAAAAAAATGATTGGAAACCAATTTTTCAACATTTAGGTAAGATTAGAAATCCTCTTGCTCATAATAATCCACAATTCCTATCAGATTCTGATAAAAATCTTGCAGAGGGTTATTGTAAAATAATTCTGGATAAAATAGCAAAATGGAAACAAAAAGAAATAAATTAGTCCAACCCACTTTGCAAGCACATTGCCAAAGCCTCACAAGCCAACGCTATAACCAAAGCTTTGACAAAGAGCTTGCAAGCCAACGCACCGAGAGAAATTGTTTTAATAAATTTACCGATACTTAAAAAAATAAAAAACGCTGACACACGACTCGACAGAAAAAACAGAAATAAAATGACAATGACACGGAAACTGAATATTGACAATGGTTTACAAGACTGGAAGACAGAACACCAGGCGGTAACACGCGGTATATTTTATTGCCGAGTTAGTGCTAATATGAAAGTTTGTGGCTCGCTTCAAACTTCATCGTGGCTTGACAGTGTCGTGCTCCGAAATCGGCAACAAAAACATACCGCCATCCGTTCAAGGGAATCCCTTCGGGCTCCCCTTGAACGGTCCGGCGGAACCCTGCGTTAGGGTAGTGCCCGAAGGCACTCCCCAGAACAATGCGGAAAC
>RZYD01000587.1 GCA_009930445.1 Bacteroidia bacterium
GTTGCTTATATAAAAAATCTTCCAGAACCTTTCGATGTTTTTCAAGAATCTATAAATGCTCTTTTAGGGGAGTTTAATATCTATAATATTGATATGAATGTAATAAAATCTATTCTCAATAAAGCTGCTGGGGTTTTTTTGAAGATCAATAGTATTGTGTATCAATTCTTTTTTATTTTGTTTTTCTATTTTCTTTTTAATATATATGGATATCGACTATTTATTTTAATAACTAGACTTTTACCTATGGTAAAGAAATTTAAACGAATTTTATACAATGAAACAAGCAATACAATATCGTCAGTCTTTTTTGGTACTTTATTTAGTATGGTGATGCAAGGGCTTGCCTTTGGGGTATTTTTATTTTTTACTACAGATTATGATGCTTTTTATCTTGGATTAACGGCTGGTTTTGCAAGTGCTATTCCTGTAATAGGAGCATATGTGGTCATCCTACCTGTTGTTATAGTGGAGATTTTAAATCAAAACTATATATTTGCTAGTGTGATTATGTTATTTAGTATGATTGTGATGTCTGTGGTGATAGACAACCTTTTAAGACTTGTTTTTATGAACTATCTTAATAAAAAGTTTTCTTTAAACTATAAGCTAAATGAGCTGTTTATTCTTTTAGCAATGCTAGCAGGTATTGGAGTGTTTGGAGGATGGGGAATTATTATAGGACCTGCTGTAATAAGTCTTTGTGTTGCGTTTATTACTATCTATTTAAAATCAAAAGCTTAACTCTCCTTTTGCCGTGGATCAAGTTCTGGAAATTTAGCACCAGAAGCTACGGGCATATTAACAAAGGTGCTTAAGTGATCATCAGCAATTCTCTCTTTAGAGAGTGAATAAAAGTACAAAAAAGCACCTAATAAAGCAAAGCTACCAAATAAAAAGTAAGTACTTAAACTTAGTCCAAATCCAATAAGAAGTGGTGAAGAAAATGAGCCAATACTATACATAAATAAAAGCGTTCTACTTATCTCTACAATATCTTTATTTTCATCAACCACATCATTGGCTCTTGCCACAGCAAGTGGATAGAGTGAAAATATTGTAAGACCCAATAAAAAACCTAAAAAATATAAAAAAGTAGTATTAAAAGATAAAAAAATAAAAGCTAAAGAAACACCGCTTGTAAAAAGAGACGTAAATGCAATAAGTCTTCGTCTCCCATATTTGTCAGAAAGTAAGCCAATAGGCCACTGTGAGACTAGTCCCCCAATTAAAGTGATTAACATAAAATAGGAAACTACTTCAATAGAATGATTTTGTATCAAAATATATACAGGAAGCATCGTAAAAAATCCCCCTACAAAAAATCCTCCAATAAAACTAGAAACTGTAGCAAGAGGAACTACAGAAAAGATTTTTGGCATACTATATTTTTCAAAAGGTTTGAGTTGTGGTTCTTTAATTTTTGTAAGTGCAATTGTGAAAACAGAAAAGAGAACTAAAATAGAGCCTATAGTAAAAATAAACTGTCGAAAATGTTCATCAATATTTAAAAAAAGTTGCCCAATAGCGGTTGCTAAATAAAAAACAATAGTATAAATTGCTAAAATTTTCCCTCTATCCCTCTCAGTACTTTTTTCATTGAGCCAGCTTTCAAGGATAATTA
>RZYD01000588.1 GCA_009930445.1 Bacteroidia bacterium
TTTGAACTTGATATTAGAATCTTCCACGCAACATCTTATTAATGCTGCTGCATGAAAAACGTTTTTTCTATTTCCGTTTATGAAACTTAAGTCACTAATGGCTCACATCCTTCTTTGTAATAACCTTCCAAAAGGTCAGCCAAATAATTTTCAAATCCAATCCGAAGGAACGGTTATGGAAATACCATGTATCCAACTCCACTTTTTTTGAAATCGGAATATCATCACGTCCATTAATCTGAGCCCATCCAGTAATTCCCGGCGTTAAAACATGACATCCCGCCTTTGTCCGCAACGAGATCTGGTCATCCTGATTAAACAAGGCCGGACGCGGCCCGACAATAGACATTTCTCCCTTCAGCACATTGATTAACTGCGGCAGTTCATCCAAGCTCGTTTTACGCAAAAAGTCACCAATCGGTGTTAAATAAGCTTTGGGGTCCGCCAGCAAATGTGTCGCAACCTCAGGAGTATCTATTCGCATCGTCCGAAATTTGATCATATTGAAATGTGAATTATTGGCCCCAATCCGGTCTGAAACATAAAATATGGGCCCCTTAGACGTGAGCCGTACCGCCAAAATACAAATCAAAAAAAGCGGAGAAAACAAAATAACGGCCAACAAGGCCACACCCACATCAAATAATCTCTTCATTCCATTCATCTTCTTCTCATCTAAGTTTGCTCAATTCTTTGCGGTCTTTTCGGTTTTCTTTGAATTTTCTATTTACCCTATATCATTGAAGTTTTGCGCCATTTAGCGATTTTCGTAGTCAAAAATATATAACAAATCTTTTTTTAACACCCACTTCGCCCAAACACCCAAAGAAATCATTGCTGATTTCAAACCATTCTATTCAGCTCATCCTTCATAGAATACACTGGCTTCCAATCTAACTCACGTCGAATTTTTGAGGTATCGACCACCAGCGATCCAAGTAAACGCTCCACCTGATCCAGACGTCCAATCAGTTTCCCAGCCAAACGTAAAATACATACAGGAACCGGAATCAATCGCGCAGGCCTATGCAATGCGACGGCCATTCGCAGCACCAGCTCACGTGAGGATATATCCTCCCCATCGCTTACCAGAAATGTTTGCCCTCCCGCACTTGGATGCTCCACACAGGCAGTTACCGCACTGCTCAAATTTGTTAATCCAATAAAACTGCGACTGTTCTCAACACACCCCAAAGGAAGCGGCACTCCTTTTTTTACAGCACCCATAAGCTTCTTGAAATTTGCTTTCACACCCGGACCATATACAAGCGGCGGCCTTATAATCGTAACCTCCATATTGGTCGAAGCCTCAATCTGCCTTAAAGCCTGCTCCGCCTCCCACTTGGACACCCCATACGGATCTTCCGGCTTCGGCTCATCCCCCTCCGAAAATGCGTCACATATCCCCGCCCCCTTAAAACTTAACTCTTCCCCACTTAAATCTTCCCCACTTAAAACTCCCGCCCCATTCCCCTCAACCGATCTCCGATCCCCAACCTCCGATCTTCGATCCCCAACCTCCGCCTGTCCAGTCCTGATTTTAAGTTGTCACTTTTTTAGTTTTGTTCATTGTTCTTTTTTATGTCCCCAGAGAGGGGATACGTCTACTGAATCGAAGCTCCC
>RZYD01000589.1 GCA_009930445.1 Bacteroidia bacterium
ATTTATCAGGTTTTCAATCTCTTCCTCATTTTTCTCTTTATCGTCGCTCAACCATGCACCAACCATTACGTTCAACCCATTCTCTTTGGCAATTCCGGGAATCAGTTCATTCCCATCGGTACAGGAAAATGTGCGAATCCACTTGGTAAATGGTTTTATAATCGCAATCCGGTGCCTGATTTGTTCTGCAGTAATTATTGAACCAGGCTCCTGATCGTCGCTATAGGCGCTGTAACACAGCCCATGGATACCGTTTTTGAAACAAACCTCGGCCAAATGGCTCAGTTCTTTGCATGATTTGCTACTAAAGTCTTCACCTGCAAGGGATAACAGTTTTTCGCTTCTAAATGACATAGCCGTATCTTTTATTTATTGATTATTGCAGTAAGTTGAATAAACCCGGATGAATTTTACTTCCCCCGTTCGTTTAAATATTTTTTCGCTTGTGGCAGGATCGATCCTGTAACCGGCGATTTCGATCTTGTGCCCGTTTGTATATTCGATTTCGATCTTGTGCTCAGCACCAAAATGGTAAACCACGGGAACCTGACAAAAGGTAAAAGCCAGTTGATGCGCGCACAACGCTATCGTATTTTCGCTACCGTTGATGTCGTAGTAACGAAAAAGCTGTTCGCTTTTGAGTATTTCGTCAGAATTGAGCAACGACGGCGAAAACATAATAACCCCCTGACAGACAAATACGCCAAATTCACCAAGTCGCGAGATAATGTCTTCTTTTACCTGGCCGGTAAGTCCGGGTTGTTTAGCTCCGGCATTACCCGGCGTATGGGAATAAGGGTCGGTGGGAAATGCGCCATACAGTTCAGGCGACTTATATAATCCAATACCTGCTTTGATTTCGTAATAATGATCTTTAATTTTTCCTAAAACTACAGGCGCTTCCTGGTTTCTCACCCCTGCAACAAAAGATTCCTGTGTGGCTAATAAAAGTTTTGAAACCATGTGCCAATAAATACTCCCCAACCCTTCGTATCCGAAAAAAGTTCCGGATCTGCCGGTAAACGACTGGTGATCGAAAACGGCTTCATAAATGCTTAAAATCACATGCGTTTCTTGTTCCAACAAATCGCCGTATATATTTTTTGGCAGTTGGTCTAAACGCCTTTTCAGGCAATCCGCATTCCTAAACGCACTATTGAAATGGTATTTACCACTCCGGTCTTTTTTAATAATCGGATGAACGCCGTCGTGTATTAATTTTTGCAATAGCTGCGATCGTTCCAATTGATTTTCAGGGATGATGTTTTTATCCACAAACCGGGGGGTCGTTTTGTCGGGATAAAGAACATAACTATATTGGTCGGGGCGGAAAAGTTTACTTGATTTAAGGGCATCCAACACCGAAAGGCTTTCTTTGGCTGAAAGGATTCCGGCGCTGAGAATGGCAACCTGACCCTCCAACATTTCATCGATATGTCGGATGGAAATGGAATTCTTCCTGACTGAAATTAAATTATAGGCATGATAAAGATTGTCAGGACGTTTATTTTTATAAATGGAATGATTGACATATTTTAAAGCAAGGGTGATAAAGTCTTTAATCTGAGCCAATTGAATAACTGACTTATGGCCGGAAAAACCATTTCTGTAGATTTTACTCCG
>RZYD01000590.1 GCA_009930445.1 Bacteroidia bacterium
GCGCATTTTGTTTGTTGTCCGATCAGGGCTCGAACCTGAACTCTTCTGAACCAAAATCAGACGTGTTGCCAATTACACCATCGGACAATCCTCCCCTTTGGGGCTGCAAAGATAAAAAATATTTCAATTATCAAAATGGAAAAATTAATTCTTGTGCGGATTCTGCACGATTACGACAGGAAGATTTGTTAATTTCTGTAAATGGAAGGGGTAGTTCTGGTTAATAATTGCTATTTTCGCCCCATGGATTTTATTCAATAAATGCATTCTCATGGAGAATTTTAAGAAATGGAATAACATTTTCGGTTGGGGTGTCTTTGCTTTGGCAACCTTGACGTACTTTTTGACCCTGGAACCCACGGCCAGCTGGTGGGATTGTGGTGAATATATTGCGACAGCCTATAAGCTTCAGGTAGGGCATCCTCCGGGAGCACCACTGTTTCAATTGTTGGGTCGGTTTTTTAGCCTGTTTGCCTTTGGTGATACCAGCAAAGTTGCTATGATGGTGAATGCCATGTCGGCGTTGTCGAGTAGTTTTACAATTCTGTTTTTGTATTGGTCAATTACGATGCTTGCCCGTCGCCTTTTTGTGAAAGAGGGAAAAATGACCGTATCTCAGGGTATGATGGTACTGGGTGCCGGTGTTGTTGGCGCACTTGCTTATGCGTTCAGCGATTCTTTCTGGTTCTCTGCTGTGGAAGGGGAGGTGTATGCCATGTCGACCATGTTTACTGCCTTGGTATTCTGGGCAGCGCTGCGTTGGGAGCAGGTGGCCGACCAGGAGCATGCCGACCGCTGGTTGTTGTTGATTGCGTTACTTGTGGGCTTAAGTATTGGAGTCCATCTACTGAATTTACTTGCCATTCCTGCCATTGCACTTATTTATTATTTTAAAAAATACAAGGCCTCGAATAAAGGGGCTTTGCTTACCATTCTGATTTCGTTTCTGGTGATCGCCTTTATTATGTATGGTGTTATCCCTGTGGTGGTGAAATTGGCCGGTTCTTTTGAACTCTTCTTTGTCAATGCCCTCGGATTGCCCTTTAATACCGGTACTGTAATTTATGTTGTGATTCTGGCCGGGTTACTGGTCGCGGGCATCCGGTATACGATAAAAAAACATAAGCCCATCTGGAATACCGTGCTATTGGCCGTAACGTTCATTCTGATCGGGTACAGCTCGTTTATGATGCTGGTTATACGGGCCAATGCTAATACGCCCATTAACGAAAACAGTCCGGACAATGCCATTACTTTGCTTTCGTATCTGAACAGAGACCAGTATGGTACCTGGCCGATTTTTTATGGTGCCTATTTTGATGCACCTCTCGATGCTTCAGACCCCTACAGCGACGGGAAACCGATTTATGTGCGCGACGATGCACAGGGAAAGTATATCATTACGGATGACCGAAAAGATTCAGAGCCAAATTACGACAAGCGTTTTATGGGTTTATTTCCACGGATGTGGTATATGCCGCCTGAATCCAGCCGTCAGGAACGGACGCTCAATGCTTATAAATCGTGGGGTAACATGAAAGGAAGGCAGATTCAGGTACAGGCTGCCGATGGTTCGTACGAATTTCATACTATGCCTACCTTTGGTGAAAATCTGACC
>RZYD01000591.1 GCA_009930445.1 Bacteroidia bacterium
TACCGATGGCGTATTTTCGATGGATGGAAATGTTGCTCCGGTGGACAAAATTCTTGCCCTTGCAGAAAAATATGATGCCATGGTTATGGTTGACGAGTCGCACTCTGCCGGAGTAGTGGGTCATACCGGCCGTGGTGTTACCGAATTATTCGACAGCAAAGGAAAATGTGAAATCATTACCGGTACACTGGGCAAAGCATTCGGAGGAGCCATCGGGGGCTTTACAACCGGGAAAAAAGAGATAATCGATATGCTGCGTCAGCGCTCACGGCCTTATCTCTTTTCCAACTCCATTCCTCCACTCGTAGCTTCGGCAGGTCTCAAAATGATTGAAATGATGAGTTCAACCAATGATCTGCAAGATAAACTGCATGCCAATACCGAGTATTTCATGGAAAAAATGAGTGCCCTTGGTTTTGACCTGAAGCCCACTAAATCAGCAATATGTGCGGTTATGCTTTATGAAGCCAAACTGGCGCAGGATTTTGCAGCCGAGCTCCTTGAAGAAGGAATTTATGTAATTGGTTTTAGCTTCCCGGTGGTACCCAAAGGACAAGCACGCATTCGCGTTCAGCTCTCAGCTGCGCACGAAAAAGAACACCTTGACAAAGCTATTGCCGCCTTTAAAAAGGTAGGACATAAAATGGGCGTTTTGAAATAATAGACAATAAAATCAATATTTAAGCGGGTTATCTCTGGTAACCCGCTTTTTTTTATCTTTGATTGCCTTCCAGGATAAATTTTCGATGGAAAAGGAATAATTACCTTCTTTTCCCATCGACGAGCCTGAGTACCGGTTTTAAATACAATCGCAGATGAAAAAAAATATCTTTACGCTGTTTATTCTCTTATTCACTACCCCACTTTTTTCGCAGATAGTTACCTGGGAAGAATTTTTTATGGCTCGTAACCATCATCCCATTATAGGCGGGGCGGAATTTTTATCCGGATCACCGTACGATGCCCTTCCCCCCCGTGAAAAAACAATACTATTGCCCCCTGTTGTTGATAATTCCGTACTGCCCTTTATGCCACCCGTATTAAATCAGGGAAATCTTTCTTCCTGTCAGCAATTTGCTTCGGTTGGCTACGGCTTTACGTTTGAATTAAATCATGCCCGAAATACTCATGGCCAGGACTCAGCAAACCGATACGATCCACTTTTCACGTACAACTTGCTACACGACGGAAATGCCTGGAACGGAATTTCCATGTTTGCATCCCTTAACCTGCTGCGCAGCCTTGGGCAGCCTTCCCTGCTGGATTATTCACCCGATGAAACCCATCAAATCACTGAATGGATGAATGGGTACGACAAATGGGTGGCGGCCATGCACAACCGCATTGACAAAGTTTACCGAATTGATGTAAGTACTACAGAAGGTCAATCCAGTCTGAAAGGATGGTTGTATAACCATAATGGAACCTCGGTTTACGGAGGAGTGGCTCTTTTTAATGCCAACAGCCCGTGGAATACCCGCACGCTACCCCCGGAATCGCCCGAAGCTGGCGCTTCTGTTATTGTCTCCTGGGCTGGAAATGCCACACACGGAATGACTCTCGTCGGGTATAACGACTCCATTCGCTATGATTTTAATCACGATGGACTTTATACC
>RZYD01000100.1 GCA_009930445.1 Bacteroidia bacterium
TAAGATTTCATTTCTTTGTTCACTGCATCCAATTCCTTTTTTGTCTTATCATAGCCTAATTTATCATTTGCTTTGCGCATCTCGTGCAGGCGGTCATTCAATTTAGCCGCTTTTTCAGCCAAGTCCTTCAGTGCATTTTGTGCCTGCTGGTCGTTGATAATTATTTCCGCTATTCCTTCAGCTCTGCTTGCCATTACTTTAAAGTGTTTGGTGAAACAATTGATTCAGTTTTTTCTTTCATTTCCTTGTTGATTTGTTCAACAATAAAACCTGCCCCCATCATGCAGTATTTTTCAGCTAAAAGGCGGCTCAAAATATGAGTTTCTCTGTAAATTACCGGCGAAAACCAGCGTTTTGCATTCCGCAATGATGTAAACCCTAAATTTCCGGTATTACCTCTCCGGATTTCCTTGCCAACACCATAATTAACATAAATCCCATAATCGTTGAACCTAAACCGGACACTGCGTACAGTATTATTTCCGGTAATAATATCATTTTGAAAACTTTCGTACAAATCGCCTGTTACACCTATATTTAAAGAGTTGATTTCAGCTTTCCACTCTCTTTCGGTGATTTCAGCCCATGCGGTTACTGTTTTTTGCAAATTTTCGATTTCCATTACGAAATTATTACAGGTTCTGTCCAGTCGTCATTGTTGTACACAATGCTTCCGGGATGATCAAGCATAAAGAAACTCACATTAATACCCCACCAGTTACTTCCAACAGGTCCGACCTGAGTAAATGTCAGGCTTGGTACATCCAGCCTGTGCATCATATTGAGATAATTGGCACGGTCGTTCAGCATTTTTGCTGTAATCTTATCCACAACAGCTTTGCAGTTGTCAATGATCTGGTATTTTCCCGAAAACGTTCCTTCAGCATAATTTTTCAACAGAAAATAAGTGAAAAAACGCTTTTGAAGAATATTATCGCTTTTATTATCAATCAATTGTGCTCTAAAGCTATCCATCAACACCAACTGGTAACCTTCGGCATATTGCATTTCAGCCAGGAATCCTTCCATCTTTGCAATATTTTCGGCTTTTGTAAAGTGATTACCTGCACTGCTGTTGGCAATCACCTTCAGCGTTTCGGCAATTTCCTGAAAATATGTTTCGGCATTGAAGCTCATTTCATTTTATTTTTATAATCATTGTGTTGTTTTAAAGTCTGCTCCAGATGTACCATCACATCCCAGAGATATTGTTCACGCACAACCTTACTCTTTGTAACGTCGCCATTGGTCAGGCTATCAATAATGGTCAGGCTGCCGAACTTATCCTTACCAGCTCCCTTACTGCCGAACACCAGCGGAAACATTTCAGCCAGGTGAACAATACAGCCGTTGAACCAGAGCATAATAGCTATTTTTGTGGAAATGTTAATTTTTTTAACATATTTTACACGTTTTTCCACAGTAAACTCATTGAACGGCTCACGGCGATCACCACGATAATTCACTGAAAAAGGATCATAATTACTGTCCTGATGCCGGTAAAGGGTAGCGATCAGTTTATCGAGAAACTCATTTTTTCCTGTTGCCACATATCGCCTGAAAAAATTATCAGATGTAAGATATTCGCCAAACGTAAGGTTATACAATCGGTTTGCCGGACCATACAACGGTCGTAACCTTTGTAGCCATACCCCGCATCGGATGTAAGGGAAAAGATTATGAGTGAGTTTTGAATTGATGTGAATGATTTTCCCATTTTTTGTTTCTGTTTCTTTAAATAAAAAATCCAGCTTCCTGCACATTTCATTAAATTGCCAGGGCAACAATCTGTATTTTTTTTTATTGATAACCAGCACAACACCAGATTCACGTAATGAAGCTAATGAATGAAGTTTCCAGCCGGTAAAAATCAATAATGCTTTGATTTTAAATTCGTATTCGGGCAACGGCGTGTTGACCATCGACGCTATTGCCAGAAGCTGACTTTGTGTCATTTCGTCCCACGATGATGGAATAAGGGTGGTTGTAGTATTGTTGATTGTTATACTTGTCATCCGATCACAAAGAATTTACTTTCTTCAGTATTTTCGTAACGTTTATAAGCTTTTTCGGGCGATTTCCAAACTCCACTGTCCCTGTAAGCCGGATAGCTATCAACATTAGTATCAAGAATAGCTTTTGCGGCCATCAGGAAACGCATTCCGTCGGTGTACAGCTTTTCATCTTTATTGGCGCGGCTGGCTGTAATGTAAGCAAGAGCTTTTTGCAGGTACGGAAGTACAATCTGATTTTCATTGCTTACAGCATTATCTTTCAGTTCACCTTTAATTTCGTCCATCAGGTCGCTGCTGACCAATGGCGCCATTTCGAGCAGTTCCACATCACGCATCACGGGTCGCCATTCCAGATATTTCAGCCGGCTGCGGTCAATTCTGTAGATTTCGTCAAACCTGCGGGCGCTGGTGATCAGTACGTCGTATTGTTCGCTGTAGGCTTCCGAATTTTCCCACAGCGGGTAATCTTCTTTATTTTCTTCAAGGAAAACCAGCAACGATTCCATAGCATCATAAGCAGCAGCAATCAGGTCATTGCGTAAAGTATCGGTGCGATCCTTACTTGCCGGAGCAAGATTTTGAGTATTCACCACTCCTATTCCGGTAGGGCCAACAACTACATTGAGTGCCGAAAGCCCGTAGAATATGGCAAAATTTGCTATCGGGCGCTGCACATAGGGGAGCAGGACTTCGAGTTCGGCGGCATTACCTGGTTGTGTTTCTCCCTCTGCCAGATTGTACCAATTTTCGAGCTCATTATATTGCTCTTTTCCCAAAAGTCTGATTATTTGTGTTTTACTTTGTTCGATGTAAGGTAACAGACTTTTTTGTTGAAAATTAATGTCAACACTTACATATTGTTGAATTTCAGCGGTTGTTTTAATCATATTTTTTCCTCCATTCCGGTTTTATTTTTATCAAGGGTTGTAAGCTGGATGTCAGGAATTGTAAAATCAATGTCCGGTGGCCAGTTGTTTACCGCTTTAACCATATACAACGGGCGAAGCAGCCGGTCGCGGATAGGTTTCAGCAATGCTTGTTTGATGGTGAACATTTCCCGTTTGTCGGTTCCCGAAAAATTGCTGTTTTTGCCAGGTGCGCTGCCGATCAGCGAGGGATGTACACCAAGCGAATAAGCAATCATATTGCTCACTTCGCTGCTATCTTCAAGATATTCGCCTCCTTTAAGTAAATTTTCGACTGCTTTTATTTCGACACGATAATCCTTTTTGCCATTAAGGTTTGTACGTGTAAACGAAATCATGCTTTTGCCCTGATTCTGCATTCCTGTCAGGTACTTGTTGAAATTTTCATATTCTACTGCGATTCGTGTACGTTTTTCGTCCTCTTCGGTAATTCCTTCACGGGCAAAAATGTCAGGAAAATAATCATCACTCAGGTAAATGATGTATTTGATAGTCATTCCGTTTTCGATCACATACTTTTTAAACATCGGTATTTGAACCGCAAAATCGTACCATCCGCTTTCGAAAATGGAATACCAGTAGGGGCGTTGGTAATAAGTGCGGCCAGGGGTCGGGAAGTTGAGTGCCACAATATACCTGTAATTTTTATCATCTTTAAAGGTACCATTTGCCCGCGGACGCCGGCCGATTCGTTCGAGCAGGTCGTAAAGCGGGCGACGTGGATCAAGTACCGGAGTAACCACTGTTATGGCGGGGTCGCAGGCGTATTTATCCCAGTTGGCCGAATAAAGATGATTTTCAATTTTTCCGGTTTTTTCATTAACTTCAGTCCACCGGCTGAATACTGCTTCCTTATGATTAAGTTCAACGATCCGGCGTTTCTCCGGCGTTTGACGGTTGAGAATAATTTCGGGGAATACGTTGTAAAAGTAATTAAGGTCAGTGATCTGTTCGAGTAAAAATCCATTTACATCGTTGTATTGAAAAAAATCGTTAATTTCATTATTATCGTGAACAGGAACGACATTACGTTCGCCCTTTTCGTTGTAAGTTATCCGGCAAGGTATAACACCATCGCCGTATGTTACCTGTATATTGAATAATATTCCGGATGACAAATCGGGGCTTTCCTGTACTTTTTCGACAATATTCTGGGGCAACATATTATCCGATCCCCACGGAACAACCATAAAATCCTTGTTATCAGCGCTTGCAGCAAATGGTGGAGCTGTAGGAGTTTCGAAGAGGTGCATTGCTTCATTTTTAAAAACAATTGCCGATTGTGTACTTGTCAGATAACCGGTTCCGTTTGGCATAACAATAACTTCTTCCTTTTGCATCAGATAAATACCTCCTGTCCGTTAAGTTCCATCAGGCCGATCCTGTGCAATTTACGGATCTGTCCGTTTGGAAATTTGATGTTAAGTGTTTGATTTTGATTGAATGATGACAGCAGGATGCAGTTTTTCCCTTCGATTATTTCTCCGTTTTTTTTCACAGCTTTAAAATCGAAAGGCACCGGTTGACCGGCTTCTTTGCGTTCCATCACCAGCATTATTCTGCTTATGTGTATCATTTAAAATTTTTCAGCAAATAAAAAAGGAGCTCCGGCAATGGCAAAGGACAAAAAAAACGGGGGTTTTACTCTTCAGGATTCGTGAAATATTTTTTTACAAATATCTCTCCTTTTATAAATAACAAATCTTCCTGTTCTCCGATTTTACGCATAAAAGCTCTTTTATCGGATTGATTACTGAAACTCAATGTAACGTAAGTATCAACCTCATTTTTTTTGTTTTCAGCTTTTAATTCTTTAATTTTTTCAGTTTTTTCCTGATGTTCTTCAACATTTTCCAATGATTTTTCCTAAGCTTTTATTTGTTCAAAATTCTGAATTGTCTCTTCGATTTCAGCAATATCAAGGTTTTTAAGATCAGCTTCGATTCCAAATATTTGTAAATCTTCATCTTTAATCCCTGCAATTTCAAAATCAATATCAGGAAACTCTTCATTACTGAGAATTTTGTTCATTTTTTCGATCGAATAATCTCCCATTAATCTAGGATTATTGAGAGCGATGTTCAATTCAATCTCCTGTTTATAATCCAATTCTACAGCAGCAACGATCAAATCGTAATCAAGATTTTTGTATTTTTTTTGCCATTCTTCATCCAGAATCTTTAACCGCTGATGTCCACCAATAAGATTTCCACTGGTTTTGTTCCAGATCAAAGGTTCTCTCAATTTGATTTTTTTCAACGATTTTTTTAAATCCTTGTAATTCTGATCGTTTATAATTCGTGGATTGTACTTTGCTTCATTTATCTGCGAACGGTGTACCGTTAGCATTACATAATCCTGTAAAAAGTGCATGTTACTTTCGTTTATTTTCATATTCAAACAATATTTGTTTTGCTAAAGGGAAGACTGAGAATAATTTTTCAAGGTCTTTATTGTTATTTTTTTTTAACCATAATATAACATCAATAGTAATATCCAGGCCATTTGAATTTTTTTTACCATATTCTATGGGGCGGATCAAATTTTTTAATTCGATGTAATTGATAACCTGTTTTTTATTCCACATCGAAAGAGGATAAATTTTTTTGCCGGTTTCATTTATTGCATTGAATTTATATCCTTTAAGCATCAATCTTCTGTTCAGGCTATCGGCTTGTTTATGTCCAAAAACAATCCAATTGCATTCTGTAAGTTTTCTGGCTTTTTCTTCAACATCCGACTGTTTGAACAATTTAACAGGTTTGTCCGGTCTCGGGAAGCTGTAATAATTATGGTGCATATAATAACTTGTCATCCAGTGAGGTAAAATGGTAAGATCAGCATTTTCGTAGCGTTCTACCCATTTTTGGTAAGGTTTAAGATGATCAAGATTTGGAATAAA
This sequence comes from Bacteroidia bacterium, assembly GCA_009930445.1. Taxonomy (GTDB): domain Bacteria; phylum Bacteroidota; class Bacteroidia; order Bacteroidales; family BM520; genus BM520. The sequence continues at coordinate 5,844 of RZYD01000100.1, forward strand.
TTCCATAAAAATGCAATGTATTTTTTCGAAATGCGGAGATAATAAATCAAGCAATACTACACTATCTTTTCCGCCGCTGTAGAATAAAATTACCTCCGGAGTTTGATTCCGGAGGTATTTTATCAAGGCTGCCGTGTGTTGGAATGGCGTCATAAACTGACTATCCTCCTAAAACTACGGTACCACCGGTCATGGTGTAGCCTCTGGTGCCACCTTTTGAACGTACCATAAATGTTCTCCTTTCTTTTTAAAGTTTCATAATCGGGTTAATTAACCTCCAAGTGCGGTCATGGTGGTGGTTGAAGTGTAACCCTTACCATAGACATTGGTTGAACGCATCATCAGATTACTCCTTTCCTTTTTAGTTAATAATAAATTCGGTGCAATGATAAATCCTGCCGGTATTTCGGCAAAGGACAAAAAAAACGGCGTCAGAACATAACCTGACGCCGAAAGGTCAAAAAATTACTCACTCCTACCCAAGGTCCAGATTTCCGAGGGTATCAATTACTTTTTTCACTTCCTCGCGCCTGTCAATCAGCCGGTGCAAGAGAAGTGCTTCAGTAATGATGTCTGTCATCGTTTTATTACGTTCCTTACTCTTATTTATGATATAATTCAACAATTCAACATCAACGTACAAATTTATTCTTTTTTTCATTTTATTATGTATTTTGATAATTCTTCCCTGCGGCGGGCATATTCTGACTGATCGATAATACCGAGGTCAAGCAGGTCTTTGGCCTCTTTCAGTTCCTTTATCGCTTTTTCGCGGGTATAGCCTTCAGAAACTATTTCACCTGCCAAGATAGCATCTTCCAGATAAATCAGTATGTTCATCATTCCTGTAGGATGTTTACAGGTCATTTGAACCTTCCATCCGGTTCTTTTTGTACCTGTAACGGCAATATTTTTAATTTCCGTCTCAATATTTGCCATGCTATTTGTGCAATATTCGAAACCTGTAAGTGTACTGCCTTCAAACACATTCAAGAACATCCCGTTTTGACCACTTCCAACACCGGTTTTCAGTTTGTCGCCTACTTTGTAAATATAGCCGTTCACTGCTTCATATTCAGTAAATTGGCTTTTCGGCCTATTTTCAGATTTCATCATCTCCTGCGTGAGCGTTTGCGCCAATAAATTACTTGCGATCATTATCAGCATTAAAAAAATGATTCTTTTCATAGTTTTATTGATTTGTTATTAAAAAATGTTTGAAATAAAAAGATTGTATGTTGATGTAGCTTTCACTTAGCTTCTGTACTACATCTTTCCTCCTGAAGCTCGGATGTGGGTTTTTATCTGCTTAGGGACTTGCACCCTATAATTGCCCCAGCCCCGTCTCTTACGACTTCTGCAGGGACAAGCAGGTCTGTTCTACTTGGAAGAGCATTCTTTATCATCTGGGAAACGATAAAGAATACTCCTTCCTGAAATTCTGGCAATCCTTCCGGATCGCCAAAGATGGTCTTTACAGTGGGCGTCCCATCTTCCAATGGAACATCCTTTACAAGGTCAGATGCAAGCCTTATTTGCTTGCCACTAACCTTGTAAGTCCTTATGATCTCCCCATGGTCATCAAGAACGTTGATGTCATGGGGAGTCATGTTTATGACTCTTTCCATATTATTTAATTTATTATTATTTTTAAAAAGAAATATGCATTATTTTTCAACGTAGAATTTAGAGACGACGTAACTTTCGTCTCCATTTTCTTCGACATAACTCTCTTCCCTTGCGGGAAGAGGAGTACTTATAGTAAGGGTCTCGGTTGACACTTTCGTGCCTTCCGAAACACTGGTCCAGCCTCCGTAGAGGCCCATCACAAATATTAACTTCCCATCCTTTACGTCAGGATAGAAAGTTATTGAGGGCGTCCCATGCCCCCCTGCTAACCCATGCAGGAAGGCGTTCGGGTTGTAAATTTCAAACGCCATCGAAATTGCCTTACGGCAAATTTCTTCGGCTTCTTTTTTTGACATCCCGTAAATGGGGTCCGGGATGTTAATTTCTATCTCCTCTTCGGAGATA
>RZYD01000592.1 GCA_009930445.1 Bacteroidia bacterium
AATAGTGACCACTCCGGGTTGCCCTGCATCCCGCACAATGTCGGCTTCCCGGGCATGGAGTTTGGCGTTAAGCACATTGTGGTCAATTTGTTTCCGTTGTAGCATACGGCTGAGTAACTCGGAAGTCTCTACTGAGGTAGTCCCCACCAGTACCGGACGTTTCTGTTTTACCAGATTTTCAATTTCGTCGATCACCGCGTTAAATTTTTCCCGTTTGGTTTTATATACCAAATCTTCCCGGTCGTCGCGTGCAATCGGGCGGTTGGTTGGGATTACTACCACATCGAGTTTATAAATATCCCAGAACTCTCCGGCCTCTGTTTCTGCTGTACCGGTCATGCCCGATAGCTTGCTGTACATACGAAAATAATTCTGCAACGTGATGGTGGCATAAGTTTGGGTTGCGGCTTCAACTTTTACATTTTCTTTCGCTTCGATCGCCTGGTGCAGGCCATCGGAATAACGCCGGCCTTCCATAATACGCCCGGTTTGTTCATCAACAATTTTAATTTTATTTTCAATGATCACATATTCTACATCTTTTTCAAAAAGCGTATAAGCTTTAAGTAGCTGATTTACAGTGTGTACCCGTTCTGATTTTAGAGCAAACTCATTGAGGAGTTCATTTTTTTTCTGATTCCGATCCTCTTCTGATAAATCGGATTTCTCCAATATAGCGATTTCAGCCCCTACATCCGGAATGTAATAAAATGCCTCATCGTTTACCATCGTATTCATTAATTCAATTCCTTTTTCCGTCGGGTCGATGGAGTTAGCTTTTTCATCAATAACAAAATAGAGATCTTCATCGATGATGTGCATATGTTTTCCCTGTTCTGCCAGATAAAAATTTTCTGTTTTCTGCAGAAGTGTGCGTATTCCCGGTTCACTGAGGAATTTAATGAGCGCTTTGTTTTTCGGTAACCCACGGTAGGCGCGAAGAAGGAGTTCTCCTCCTTTTTTTTCCTGTTCTGAGGTGGGGTTGTTGGTCAATATTTGCTTCGATTCTGCAAGCAGTTTTGTTACCAGTGTTTTCTGGTTGTTATACAGTTTTTCAACGATGGGTTTATACTGGTCAAATTCCTGTTGTTCTCCTTTAGGAGTCGGGCCAGAGATAATCAATGGAGTTCGTGCATCATCAATAAGCACAGAGTCAACCTCATCGACAATGGCGAAATTATGCTTACGTTGCACCAGCTCATTGGGGTCGCCGGTCATGTTGTCACGCAGGTAATCGAAGCCAAATTCGTTATTGGTACCAAAAGTTATATCGCTGTTATAGGCTTTTCTCCGGGCTTCGGAGTTGGGTTGGTGTTTATCAATACAATCAACGGAGAGGCCATGAAACTGATAAATCATTCCCATCCATTCCGAGTCACGTTTTGCGAGGTAGTCGTTTACCGTTACAATATGTACGCCATCGCCCGACAGGGCGTTGAGATAGACCGGCAGTGTGGCTACCAGTGTTTTCCCTTCTCCGGTAGCCATCTCAGCGATTTTCCCCTGGTGTAAAACAACGCCACCAATGAGCTGAACCTCATAGTGAATCATGTCCCAACGGGTGAGGTTTCCCCCCGCTAACCAGGTAGTTTGAAAGATGGCTTTATCCCCTTC
>RZYD01000593.1 GCA_009930445.1 Bacteroidia bacterium
GGTATGCACTGGTCCTCCCTATGAGAAAAAGAATGACGCCATCCTGGGCGAAAAGGTAAAGAGCTTTAAGGGGTATAAGATTGTCAGTGGGGCCACTACGGCTGATATTGTAGCCCGTGAAACCGGCGTGACTATCACCGACAGTTTCGAATTTGATGACCCGAATCTTCCTCCCGTTTCCTTTATGGAGGGTGTGGATTTGGTAACAGAAGGGATTTTAACGCTCAGTAAAGTGGCTGATATACTCAAAACGTATGGCAATGAAACGCGTCTGGGAAAAGGTCCTGCCGACCAGATCGTGCACATGTTTCTGGAGAGTGACGAAATCCATTTTATTATCGGTACCCGTATCAATATTGCCCATCAGGATCCTAATCTTCCGGTAGAACTTGAAATCAGACGTACCGTGATTAAGCGCATCGCACGCCGCCTGGAAGAGAAGTTTCTCAAGGAAGTCTTTCTCTCGTATATTTAACCTCCCGAACGGCTCATAAACATCCGTATGATGGCCGGGCTGTAAGTTTTCGAGACCGGTATTCGCAGGTCCTCCACATGATCCAGTAGCAGGAGTAATCCATCCTTGTCTTTTTGAATGGCTGAAACATGGTTGATGTTCACCATATAGGATTTATGGCAACGGATCACACTAAACTCATTGAGCAGTGTCTCCATTTTTTTCATGGTATTGCGCAGGACTTCCTGTGTAAGTTTACCGTTCAGCAAATAATAGAATTTTACGTAATTATCAGCCGATTCGAGGTAGAGCAGATCATCGGGTTTAAAACTAAACCGCAGGTGCCCGTTATCGTCTTTGATATGCACAAGGCGCGAGGTTTTACTTTTTTTCTCCATTTGTTGCTGCATCTGTTCCAGGTTCTGGCGGGCATCTTTCCACGAAATGTAAAGCAGCGTAATCAGATAGGGTTGAATGAGCAAGAGTGCCGTATTCTGCAGGGATACACCAACAATATCAGGAAAGGTACGCGGGTCGTCGAGCACCAGTATGATTTCAACCGCGTACACCATCCCCATGATTAGTAATTCAATCAGAATCCAGAGGGCAAACAATCCGACGGATAGCTGATGCCGCTTATGGTAATGATACATAATAATCCGGCTGATGGCAACGAACAGTACGCCGGTTAGTATTAGCGCGGAGGAATATACAAAGAGCTCTGTCTGTGAACCCGTGAACCAGTAATCGACTCCAAATGGATTATAGGTATTGATAAAAAACAGGGCATAGATCGCTGTGAAAAGGATCATGTCTCTTATGTTTCGCTTCGATGTGAAGTACTCCGGTATAAGTTTTTCCCAAAACATACGGCTTTCTTTCGCTATTTTGGCTTAAAAATACGTAAAAATTTTGTGGTGAGATAATCAATATTAAAAATTATTTAATTCTTACCACAATTATTGCATTTTTATCCCTTAAAGCAACACTCTTACCCCTGGATAGGTACAATAGATAACATATTTTCGGTTTGCCTTCCAACGACCCGTAATTTTGTATTAAAATTGAAAGATATGCAATATGATAGTGGCAGTTATTCGGGAATGTTCAGTCGCTTGCAAAAGGAGGATCCGATCCTTCGGCCAGGGTATGAACTGT
>RZYD01000101.1 GCA_009930445.1 Bacteroidia bacterium
CCAGCATTTCTTTAAAACTTTTTGCCATATTACAATAAATTTAGCATGAATAAATATAATGGTTTCGTGGCACCCCCATGGCAAGATGAATGCCAAATTATTAACAAGCTACCCTTCATTAAACCGAATATATTGATTATTAGTGTTTTATAAATACTATTTTGTCAATGCAATGAAATATTCATAAAAGTAACCCATGAAAAGAAAAAGCACACTCCGTTCCTTTTCAATCGGCATTTCTTCTATTAATCCATTAATATAATGCATTTTAACCTACCCATGTAATCCTTTTTAACATGGTAATAATATTAACAGGGGTTTTCGCTATAAACAGTTGCATTACCCTTTCGCATTAAAATGTAATTCATCAGCATTCTGTACATTATCCTCTCCCGCAATCAAGGGATCATTTAAGCCATAGGGGCGACGGGAATAAAAAAGTTTACCATGCTCCACTATCAGGGCATGAAATTCCTGAAAAGCCATAACCTTATCCGCTGTTTTGCTTTGGGAAAAGGCCTGTTCAATTGCTGCTTTTACGTTTGAATATCCTGATTTTTCCGGAAGCAGTTTCAAAGAAAAGAGCAACCGTTGTGTGTAGGCGTCGACAACCATCTGGGGCTGTTTCCATGCATAAAGGAGCATAGAATCAGCGGTCTCAGGCCCAAGTCCCCGTAAATCGAGTAACGCATTTCGTGTTGGAATTTTTGGGTTGCGGTTAATAAACCATAAAGTAAAGGAACGCAGATAATCGGCTTTTTGATTAAAATACCCCACCGGACGAATGGCCTGTTTCAGCGCAACATCCGACAATCCCATCAACACCTCAGGTGTTATAGGGCCAACCCTCCGGATAGCTTGTAATGCTGTTACAACTGAAGCAAAGGTTGTATTTTGGGTAAGAATAGCACCTATACAAATTTCATATCGCTGATCATCGTTATTCGGAAGCGAATAATCCAATGGATGATACCCTTTTGCCGTGGTTAAAAGAGGATCAGGCTGGTGGGCGTAATCCGTCAGAGGCCACCAACCCCGGGGCCCGTACAATGCCAGGAGTTTGATATAGAGGCTTTCAAAAGGGTTCAGTTTCATGCTGTAAAAGTAACAATTTGAAATAAACTTAGCGCTTTTATGATCAGCAGACGGGGTTGTTTATGCTAAAAACCCATACAGAAACGTGCCTACCAATTCTATTTGTATCTTTGCTGCCGGAGAAACAATTTCTCTTTTTTCATAAAAAACAAAAAACAGCGTGGAATCCTTTGAATTAATTGCAAAAACGCTTTTCGGACTGGAAGAGGTGCTTGCAAAAGAACTGCGGCAGATCGGGGCTACAGACATCAAGCCACTCAACCGGGCTGTAATGTTTCGTGGCGATTTGGAAGTAATGTATAAAAGCAACCTCCTTTTACGGACAGCCCAAAAAATCCTCAAACCGATTCAAGTTTTTGAAGTCCATGATGAAGAAGAATTATACCATCGGATCCGTACCATCGACTGGCCGGAGCTCTTTGACGTGGAACAAACCTTTGCAGTTGATGGAACCACGCAGGGCACCCGCTTTACCCACTCAAAGTTTGTTGCCCTGAAAACCAAGGATGCCATTGTCGACCAATTCAGGGAACGTTTTGGCAAACGCCCTTCCGTTGATCCCGAAAAACCGGATATCCGGATCAATATTCATATAACGATGACCCGGTGCACTGTTTCGATGGACAGCAGCGGCGTGCAACTCGGCCGTCGTGGATACCGTGAAATGCAGGTAGATGCGCCAATCAGCGAAACCCTAGCGGCCGGAATCATCCTCCACGCAGGATGGAACGGCACAAAATCCTTTTTGGATCCTATGTGTGGATCGGGTACGTTCCCCATCGAAGCCGCCATGATTGCTGCCCATATTCCACCGGGAAGAATGTTGGAATTTGCATTTGAAAACTGGCATGACTTTAACCCCGTACTCTGGAAAAAAATCCAAAAAGATGCCGACCAACAGATTACTACGGTGAACCCCCCGATAACCGGAATGGATATCGACCCCAAAGCCATCACAATAGCCCGTCAAAATGCAAAATATGCCGGTGTGGATCAATATATCCATTTTACAGAAAATAATTTCCTCCAGCACACGCCTGAAGGGATCATCGCCGGCACCATGATTATGAACCCACCTTACGGTGAGCGACTGAAAACAAAGGAAGAAATTAATCCCTTCTATGCGGAAATAGGCAGTCGGCTGAAGCACAATTATCAGGGATGGGAAACCTGGATTATCAGCGGCAACATTGAGGCACTTAAATATATCGGATTACGTCCATCAAGAAAAATAAAACTTTTTAACGGACCCCTGGAAAGCCGGCTGGATAAATACGAATTATACACCGGAACAAAAAAGCAGAAAAACGATAATCACTAATTCCATTTTATGGAAGAATTTCAATTAAACGGACAGGAATTCATCGCGTTGAATAAATTTCTAAAGCTCACCGGACAAGTGGAAAGCGGTGGCAGGGCCAACCAAATCATCCCTGAAGGAAGTGTGAGCGTTAATGGAAAGGCTGAATTCCAAAAACGAAAAAAATTAAAATCCGGCGATACCATTGAATATTTAGGCCGGATCATACAAATAACCGCAGAAAACGAAAACAAATAACGTGACTTTTAACGATCTATTACTGGGCAAACCATTACAGAACGCACTGAATGATTTAGAATTTATTTACCCAACCGAAATACAGCGACAATCCTTTCCGGTAATTTTATCCGGGAGAGATATGGTAGGTGTAGCCCAAACCGGTACAGGAAAAACCTTCGCCTACCTGCTGCCGGTATTACGGCAACTTTCCTTTTCATTGCAACGCAATCCGCGGATAATCATTATAGTCCCCACACGCGAACTGGTGGTACAGGTAATTAATGAAACAGAAAAACTCACCCGATACCTCAGCGTCAGAAGTTTGGGAGTTTATGGCGGGGTAAATATGAACACCCAAAAACAGATTATTTCCGCGGGAACAGACATAATTGCAGGGACGCCCGGACGCATTTATGATCTGGCTATGACGGGGATTCTGCGGTTTAGCGCCATTCAAAAACTAATCATTGACGAGGTCGACGAGATGCTCAACCTGGGATTCCGGCCACAGTTGGAGGCCATCATGGAAACCCTGCCTGCCCGACGGCAGAATATATGCTTCTCCGCCACACTCACCGAAACGGTAGAAAAAGTAATCATGGGACACTTTGCCAATCCGGAAATGATCATTGTGGCACCGCACGGAACACCCCTGGGAAAAATCAGATTATACGGCTATCATGTACCCAACTATCATACAAAAATCAACTTACTGAAGCATCTTTTACAAGACGCATCCGTATATGAAAAAGTACTCGTTTTTGTTGACAGCAAAAAACTGGCCGACCGGCTCTATGAGAGTATTCATCCCATTTTTGGGGAAGAAGCCGGAGTGATACACTCCAATAAGGCGCAAAATACACGACTCAGCACCATAGAAAAATTTCAGCAGGGGACCCTTCGGATTCTCATTGCCACCGACATTATTGCCCGTGGACTAGACTTTCGGGAGATCAGCCATGTCATCAACTTTGATATGCCGGATGAACCAGGCGATTTTATCCACCGGGTAGGGCGAACCGGCCGCGCAGGGAAAGAGGGAACAGCTCTGGCCTTTATCAATGAACCGGAACAGCAGATGCAAAAAAAAGTGGAGGTACTGATGCAGAAAGAGCTTGTAATTTACGATTTGCCCGGGGATGTGGAGATATCAAAAATATTTACTCCTGAGGAACGGCCCAGATTATACGATAAAAACTATCTGGGAACACCTGCCCGGCTTACAGGTGGCGGTGCATTTCATGAAAAAAGTGCCAAAAACCGCCAGGAAAATTCTGGAAGTCCGGCCTTAAAACGACCAAAAAAGAAAAGCCAGAACAGAAGCGGAAAAAAGAAATAAGGCATCCCGCCAGCCCATCGATTTTAACCATACTAAAAGGAAAAAAGACGTGAGGCAACAACATTTCTTTCGCACAAAAAACCACCTCCTGTCAGGGCCTCAACTGCAACGCCACCAGGTAATTAAAATGATCATCCTCATACAGATGGGTGGCTTCAAAACCATGCAGTTGTGCATAATGATCCAAGGTGTAATAATCCACATATAACCATTTAAAGGGTTCCCCTTTAACACCGTTGTATTCCAGTTTATACTCCACTTCGCCATAATAGGGAGCGTTGAGATCGATCCACATGGAACCGTCCTCTTCCTGAAAAAGATACCGCAAATCAGAACTGTCAAGCAATATTTGTCCGCCGGGGTGCAAGAGCTCTTTTACCCTGGAAAGAAAAAATTCCAGTCCATCAATATCCTGTACCATTCCAATACCATTCATTAACATCAGAATGGTATCAAATTTTTCTCCCTTAAGGGTAAAAATATCCTGCAAACGAACACTTTTTACGCCCCGACGATTCATACACTCCACCGCCCCAGGGGAAATATCAATAGCGACAACCTCAAGCCCCTGTTCCTGAAGCCATAACGTATGGCTCCCTGACCCGGCACCCGCATCGAGCACTTTTCCCCGGGCACGATTCAGTGCTGTCTGTTCAGTCTCTGGCATCTGATCAAAACTACGAAAAAAATACTCCGGGTCAAGCCATTCATCTTCAGCCACAGAACACTGCACCAAAATTTTTCCTTTTTGATTGCCCGTCAATAAATCATGGTATGCCTTCCCAAGGGGATCATTTTTAAACATAAATATGGAATTTTTGCAAAGATAGTAGAGATTTTATTAGAAATTCATACCTTAGCAACCTGTCTTCCAAAGAGGCAGAAGTAACCCATAAAATAAGATTAACACCATGATTAACAAGAAGTTGATAAACCCCAATAGCATTGCCGTTATTGGTGGATCCAACGATTTTAAGAAACCAGGAGGAAAGATTCTGAAGAATCTTCTTGAAGGAAATTATCCAGGAACGCTTTATGTAGTCAATCCAAAAGAAGAAGAGATTCAGGGCCTTCCCTGTCACAAACGTGTGGAAGATTTACCCCAAGTAGATCTGGCCATACTGGCCATTGCAGCAAAATACTGCCCACACACGGTCGATGTGCTGGCACATCAAAAAGCGACCGGAGGATTTATTATCATATCTGCCGGGTTTAGTGAAGAAAATGAAGCGGGTGCATTGTTGGAAAAACAAATTGTGGAAACCATACATCAGACAGGCGGAAGCCTGATTGGCCCAAATTGTGTCGGGATGTTCAACACCCATCACCACAGTGTATTCACCACACCCATACCCACCATCAATCCGCTTGGAGTTGATTTTATCAGCGGATCAGGAGCCACAGCGGTATTTATCATGGAATCAGGAATTTCCATGGGATTAACCTTTAACAGTTTGTATTCGGTGGGAAACAGCGCACAACTGGGTGTGGAAGATCTACTGGAATACCTTGACGAATCCTATGTACACGGAGAGAGTGCACCCGTGAAGTTGCTTTATGTAGAAAGTGTAAACAAACCGGAGAAACTGTTAAAACATGCCGCTTCGCTAATTCGCAAAGGAGCCAGAATTGCGGCAGTTAAAGCAGGAAGTTCAGAAGCCGGCTCGCGTGCTGCCTCGTCCCATACCGGCGCAATGGCCAGCCCTGATGTGGCAGTCGACGCACTATTCCGTAAAGCAGGCATTGTACGATGTTATGGAAGAGAAGAATTAGTGACTGCCGCCTGTATTTTTATGCAAAAGCCCCTTCAGGGAAAAAATATCGCCATCATAACCCATGCCGGAGGCCCTGCCGTAATGCTTACCGATACACTGTCAAACGGTGGACTAAAAATACCACACCTCGAATCCCCGGCGCTATTGGAAAAGCTCTATCCCGGATCTTCCGTAGCTAACCCCATCGATTTTCTCGCTACGGGTACAGCCCAACAATTGGGTTATATTATCGATGCCTGTGAAAATGATTTTTCAACGATCGACGGAATGGCCATAATTTTTGGCAGCCCCGGGCTAACACCGGTTTATGATGTATACGACCTTCTGCATGAGAAAATGAGAATCTGTACCAAACCCATTTTCCCCATTCTTCCCTCCATCATCAATGTAAAAGACGAGATAGCACATTTTGTGTCCAAAGGGAATACTTTCTTTCCTGATGAAGTAGTTTTTGGCAATTCGCTGGCAAAAGTCATCAACACTCCGGCACCCACAGAAGAAAATCCGGAATACTACGGCGTTAATGAAGCAGCTATTCGAAAATGTATAAATGAAGCCAACAACGGGTACCTGAGCCCGAAAGAGATACAGCAATTACTTGATGCAGCCGGAATCGACCGGGCAGGAGAAGCTGTGGTAACGTCCATAGAGGAGGCGCTTGCGGCTGCGCAAAAATCAGGCTACCCGGTAGCCATGAAAGTGGTAGGACCGGTGCATAAATCGGATGTCGGCGGTGTAGTGCTGAACGTCAGCGACGAAGCCCGTATTATCAAAGAATTCAACCGGATGATACAAATTCCGGAAACCACAGCCATTCTTCTTCAACCGATGCTTTCGGGCAGTGAACTGTTTGCAGGCGCAAAAAGAGAACCCAAATTTGGTGCTATGGTGCTTTGCGGACTCGGGGGTATTTTTATCGAAGTATTTAAAGACATTACTGCCGGGTTGGCTCCCCTTTCGAAGGAGGAAGTACGAAATATGATTAAAAATCTCAAAGGTTATAAAATCATACAAGGCACCAGAGGCCAGGAACCGGTAAATGAAGAAAAGTTTATTGAAATGGTAATGCGTGTTAGTGCATTGGTTACCGCAGCACCGGAAATTGTTGAAATGGATCTTAACCCGCTGCTGGGTTCAAAAAACCGTGTTGTGGCCGTGGATGCACGAATCAGAATTGAAAAATAAAATAAACCCAAAATGAAAGATACACCCATAAATTACGACATTGTAACGCAGATTATCCGCGACAGCGGCCTGGAAAGCGTTGGTAAGGCCTCCATACGGGAAGTAAAGCGGTTGATCAATCTCATCGAAAAAAATACCGGTGAAAAATTCATCCGTATGGAGATGGGAATACCCGGCCTTCCGGCAGTTCAAATCGGAATTGACGCGGAAATAGAAGCCCTAAAAAATGGCGTTGCAGCCATTTACCCTGATATTCAAGGGCTACCGGAATTAAAACAACAAATCAGTTTGTTTTGTAAAAACTTCATTGACATACAGGTTCATCCCGACGGATGTATTCCCATGGTAGGATCGATGCAGGGCGGATTCGCAGCTTTTATGACCGTGAGCCGCATGAATCCCAAGAAAAACACAACCCTTTTCCTCGATCCTGGATTCCCGGTTCACAAGCAACAACACCGGGTACTGGGCATCCCGTTTGAATCGTTCGATGTATATAACTACCGTGGAGATAAGCTCCGCGAAAAACTGGAATCCTACCTGAGCAAGGGAAATATCTCCTCCATGCTCTATTCCAATCCGAATAACCCTTCATGGATCTGTTTTACAGAAAAAGAGTTAAAAATCATCGGAGAACTGGCCAACAAATATGAAGTAATCGTTATAGAAGATTTGGCCTATTTTGGAATGGATTTCAGAAACGACATATCTACGCCCGGCGTACCCCCCTATCAACCCTCAGTTGCCCATTATACCGATAATTACATACTATTTGTCAGCTGCTCAAAAATTTTCAGTTACGCCGGACAACGCATTGGCATGATGATCATTAGCGACACGCTCTTTAACCGGAAAGCTGAAGGACTTACCAAATATTACAATTCAGACCGGTTTGGATACGCGATGGTCTTTGGAACCGTTTACTGCCT
>RZYD01000594.1 GCA_009930445.1 Bacteroidia bacterium
CTATACCGAAGGAAAACTGAGCGTGGGTTCTATGGCCTGGACTATCAGCCAGGTGGTATGGACCTGCCTCAAAGACCTGGGCCAGAATATCCCTTTTGTTAAAGCCCTTAAAATATCCAAAGTAATGATCGATTTGACCGTCGATGTGGTTAACTGTTATAACTCCGATCAGGATTGTCAGCAATATAAAATGAAACAGGTGAAAGAACAGCGCGTAGCAGCCGTTACTTCCCTCGACCCCAACGAAATTGCAGGTCCTGCCGGTTTCACCGACCAACATTATATCGCCGGGGAACAGATGGATTATACAGTCTTTTTCGAAAATAAAAATACCGCTGCTGCCAATGCGGTGGAAGTGTTTATTTACGATACCCTTGCTATCGGCAAATATGATCCGGCATCGTTCCGTTTTGGTGAGGTGGCTGTTTCCGGCATGACGTATCCTGTTTTTGCCGATGGAAATTCTTTCACCTCCGACCTCGATCTCCGCCCCGAACTGAACTGTATTGTACGCGTGGATGGTTCCTTTAACCCCGAAACCGGTGCTTTATATTGGCATTTTATGAGCCTTGATCCCGAAACCATGGATATTACCGAAGATCCGGAGGCCGGGTTCCTGCCCCCGAACATCGAATCACCGGAGGGAGAAGGGAGGGTTATGTATCATATTAACCTCAAAACACCGCTCACCCATCAAAATTCTGTAGCCGCCAAAGCCACTATCGTATTCGATTTTAATGCACCCCTCGTTACCAACACTTACATGAACACGATTGACCTTGAAGCTCCGGTGAGCAGCGTGTATGCAGTTCAGCTTGCCGGAGAAGATCTTTATGAACTATTCTGGCAGGGAGAGGATTCCGAATCCGGAGTTCATTACTATAATATTTATTGGGCTGAAGGTTCAGGTGATTATTCGCTCTGGCGAAATAATACCGAACGGCTTTCTGATACGCTGCGTATTGCCCCCGGCGTTTCGTATAAGTTTTTTGCTCAGGCAGTTGATTATCTTGGCAATGAAGAACCCTATAAAGGATATGCCGAGCAGGTGCTCGGTACACAGACTTTTGGAGCTCAAAAAGTGCACTTCTCCCTGGTTCCCAACCCTGCAGCGCGTAGAACCAGCCTCATGCTTAACCTGCCTGCTCCGGATGAGGTTACGGTGCGGCTCTTCGCCATGGATGGACGATTGTTGTTTACTTCAGGCACGTTACCGGGTGAGCGCGGTGCGTTCCAACTCGATCTTAACCTTATCGCTTTCCGTCCGGGTATTTATAATGTCTGCGTCCAAACTTCTTTCGGAACAGGAACCCATACGTTGATTATCGAATAACCCTATGCATATAAAATTTCAGAGAGCCCTGAATGGGCTCTCTTTTCGTAACACCCTGCTGGGCGTGCAATTCCTTTTTGTTGCCTTTGGCGCTACTGTGCTGGTTCCTTTGTTGGTTGGAATCGATCCGGCCGTTGCGCTTTTTACAGCCGGTGCGGGAACCCTGATTTTTCATCTTATCACCCGTGGCGTAGTTCCGGTGTTTCTCGGGAGCAGCTTTGCTTTTATTGCCCCTATTGTGAAATCAACCGAAATGTATGGGATGCCCGGTACATTC
>RZYD01000595.1 GCA_009930445.1 Bacteroidia bacterium
TTGTTTATGATGCCGGCTTGTCGAAATATTTCGATACCATTGCGCACGACAAGCTAATAAAAGTTGTGTCTGGAAGGTTGGCCGACACAGGAATTTAGATTACAAACGGGTTAAATGGCTAAAAAGCAAAGGACGGAAATGTGAGCTTAAAGTTCAATGCGAAAGCTACAGGAAGAACGCTATCGGTAAGCCGAATGAGCGAATAGTTCACTTACGGTTTGATGCAGGGGGCACTGATAGTCAGCAAATAATTTGTACATTTACATGCCTTATTTATTGGGTGGGTGTCAGGTTCTACTCTACCCATTCATTGCAAAGCATAGCACAATACATTAAGCTGATTAATTATCTTTATCGAATAAAATGAAATAATAATGACAAAGGAGACTTCGATAAAATTATTTGAATCTAAAAAGATAAGAGTTCATTGGGACGATAATTCTGAAAAATGGTATTTCTCAATTATTGACATTATTGAAACCTTGACAGGCAGCAATAATCCCCGAAGATACTGGAGTGATTTAAAAAGGAAACTTTTAAAAGAAGGTTTTAATCAGTTGTACGAAATTATCGTACAACTGAAATTAGAATCTTCTGATGGGAAAAAATATAAAACTGACTGTGCTGATACCGAAGGACTATTAAGAATAATTCAATCTATTCCTTCACCAAGAGCAGAACCATTTAAAGTATGGTTAGCAAAAGTTGGATACGAACGGATAGAGGAAACAGAAGACCCTGAAAAAGCTTTTGACAGAGCCATGGAGACATATTTGAAAAAGGGATATTCAAGAAATTGGATAAACCAAAGATTGAAAAGTATAGAAGTTCGAAAAGAGTTGACTGATGAATGGGAATCAAGAGGAGTTAAAAAAGGGTTAGAGTATGCGATATTAACAGATGAGATTACTAAGGCATGGGCAGGATTAACGACAAAAGAGTATAAAGAATTCAAGGATTTAAAGAAAGAGGGTTTGCGAGATAATATGACCAATTTAGAATTGGTTTTAAATATGTTAGCCGAGACATCTACAACAGAATTGTCAAAAAAACAAAAACCGAAAACATTGGTAGAGAATAAGAAAGTTGCAAGAAAAGGTGGCGCAGTTGCAGGAAGCGCTCGAAAAGATTTGGAGAAAAAACTGGGTGAAAGTGTTATTAGTTCATTAAATGCAAAGAAATTAGGGAAACGAAAAGATGACAAACTTGAAGAATAAGCAACGAAATGGCAATACACAATAAAAAGCATAGGGCGAAAGTGCTAAAATTTAACGACATAACTCTTAATAAACGACTTGGTAACTTGATAGGCAGGTGCTTCGAAATGCCCTACTTTCGTTAAAAGTTAAGCCATCGATAACTACCGATGAGAAGGTTCGTGTTTTCCAACGAAAGCTATACCGGCGAACCAGGCAAGCGAAAAGCTTTAAGGCTTACAGTTTGTATGACAAGATTTGTCAGCCACAGGTATTGGAAGAAGCCTGGCGACGGGTAAAAACAAGCAAATAGGAATACGATGGGGGTGGGGTTGACACGATAACCTTTGGAAGGATCGAAAAGAGTGGGGTACCCCGGTTTCTAACCGATATCCGGAATGATGTGCACA
>RZYD01000102.1 GCA_009930445.1 Bacteroidia bacterium
ATTATGCGCCAGTTCCATCAGGTAATAGGGCTT
Source organism: Bacteroidia bacterium (assembly GCA_009930445.1). Classification (GTDB taxonomy): domain Bacteria; phylum Bacteroidota; class Bacteroidia; order Bacteroidales; family BM520; genus BM520. The sequence goes on from RZYD01000102.1 coordinate 34, forward strand.
TATACGCAGCGGATTGACAATCACTTTGTCGTCGGCATAAAACTCCATAAAATTAACCCCGCCAAAGGTTGCCGCATATTGATCCTGCTTGCCACCTGCCATAGCAAGGTCAACACGCTCGATATCATAGGCCAGCTTCGCCAGGTCGTATTCGCCAAAAGGCAATTTCAGCCATTCGCCAAAAGCAGCCAACACCGATACAACCAGGGTTGAAGAGGTGCCAAGGCCAGAACCGGGAGGTGCATCTACCCAGGTAATCAGCTCAAAAGATAATGGCTTTCGCGTATAATCCTTCACAATACGGTTGTAAATCCCTTTATGCAGGTCGAGATCCCCATTTACCGGCAACGCCATGACCGACGGTAACTCATAGTACTCATTCTTATCGAGCGATCGGAAAATAATCTTTCCATCCTCACGCGGAACGATGGAAGCGTAAGCGTACAAACTTATCGTGGTATTCAGAATTGTGCCGCCGTATAAATCAGAATAGGGTGACACGTCGGTGCCCCCACCGGCAAGGCCAATACGTAAAGGTGCTTTACTGCGTATTATCATGCGTTATCCGTTATGTCAGTTTATAAAGCGAAGATACATCTACTTTTTTAATTATCCATCGTTCACTCAGCAATTGCAAAATTACCGCTGCAGAAAACCAAATTACGCTTCAGCCAGGGCTATCAGCTTATCAATAAATAAATCCCAGCTATATTTTTTCTTTTCCATCCGGATATGCCGGGTAAATGAATCCCGATCCGGATGGGCGATAAAATCCGTTATTGCCCGGGCTACAGCATTGGCATTCACTTCCGTTACATAACCTGCCTTTCCGTCGGGAACCATATCCGGAAGAGCGCCAACATTGGTTACTACCATGGGCTTATTGAAATGATAAGCGATTTGTGAAACCCCGCTTTGTGATGCGGTTTTATAGGGCTGTACAATCAAATCGGCCGCACAAAAATACTGATTTACCTCGCTGCTGTCGACGTACCGATCAAAGAGATAAATATGGGGATTAAGATGCAAACGGTCAATCAACTCGATATATTTTTCACGGTCATCATAAAACTCCCCCACAATCATAAGCTTAACATCAGGGTGCGATTGCACCACCGCATGCAGTGCATGTAACAAAATATCCAGTCCTTTGTACGCACGAATAAAACCAAAAAACAATAAGTTAACCCCCGATGAATCGATCCCCAACTGTGTACAGGCCTGGTCACGTGGAATGGTACTTCCAAAATTATCGTATAACGGATGGGGCGTAAACAAGGCATGTTCCTGCCTGCCAAAAGAATTCAATTCCGACAGAACTGTGGCTGACAGCGTAACAAAGCGGTTTACCGGCCGCAGAAAATACCGGATAAAAAGTTTATCCAGAATTGTGGACTCATGGGGAATGATATTATCCACAAGAGCAATAATCCGGATTCGTTTATTTCTTTTTACAATCCGGGCGATCGTACCCAGGCAAGGGCCAAAAAAAGGCATCCAGTAGCGGAGAATAACATAATCGGGATTTTCCCGCCGTATTTCCCTTCCAACACGTATCCAGTTCAATGGCCACACGGAATTCACCCTATTCTTTATAAGCAGGGCTTGAGGAGGAGGCTCCTCAGTATACTGTGTTTTCCCGGGGAAAAGAAATCCCGGATATTGCAGGGTATAATTATAAAGAATACTGATATATCCCCGCTCGCTGAAAGCACGGCTCATTCGTTCGTTAAACGTGGCAATGCCGCCCCGTAAAGGATAAGCCGACCCGACAATGATTACTTTTTTCGCTTTATTCATCCCATCCTTTTCGTTCGGAAATCAGGTAACGGTTTCGGTCGGAGGCATTACGGGTAATCAACTCGCCTAGAAATCCGGCCATAAACAGCTGGGTTCCCAGAACCATACACAACAGGCCAAAGAAAAACAACGGGCGATCGGTCATATTATATTGGTGCAAGGCAAACTTGGCAATGGCCAGCCACAAAAAAATCAAAAAGCCCAAAATAAAAAGCAACGATCCACCAAAGCCGAAAAGATGCATGGGTCGTTTACCAAAACGGTGCATAAACGTAAGTGACAAGAGGTCGAGCAGCCCTTTAATGCCCCTGGATAAGCTTTCATACTTGGGCTCACCAAATTCACGCTTCCGGTGTTGGACCACCTTCTCGCCAATGGCTTTGTATCCTGCTTTTTTTACGATCAACGGAAGGTAACGATGCATCTCCCCATATACCTCAATACTTTTCACCACTTCGTTGCGGTAGGCTTTTAATCCACAATTGAAATCATGCAGTTTAATGCCAGAAACCTTCCGGGTGATGCCATTGTAAAATTTGGATGGAAACCGTTTATGAAATTTGTCAAAACGTTTTTTTTTCCATCCGCTTACCATAGCAAAGCCCTCTTCGGTGATCAGCCTATAAAGTGCCGGAATCTCTTCCGGGCTGTCCTGCAAATCAGCATCCATGGTAATCACAACCGCGCCCTGTGCCGCCTTGAACCCCTCATTCAGGGCAGCCGCTTTACCATAATTCCGCTGAAACCGGATGGCTTTAACGCCGGCATACTCCACGATTAAGTTTTCAAGGGTGCGCCAACTGGCATCGGTGGAGCCATCGTCGATAAAAATCACTTCATAAGTATACGCCAATGGCTGGAGAACAGAATAAATCCACGACACCAGTTTTGGCAACGATTCTTCCTCATTATAGAGAGGAATAACAAGGCTCAGTTGCAGGTTTTCATGCTTCATTTACGGGGAAGGTTTTATCTTTTTTAATAAACAAGGCTACAAGAGCCGATAAGATGGCAGCCGACACGGGAATAGAGATCAAAAGCTGGCGAATATGCTTTTCGGCAGTAATATTTTTCATTAAACGCTCTTCGATCATTTCCAGCTGAGCCCCGGAAAATTTCGAAGCAAAACTATCCAGCACCTCGTTGGTATACTGCGTCAGCAATCCGGGTTCAAAAATATAGTAAAAAAAATACGAAAAAAGGCCTTGTAAGATCCCGGAGAGCAACAACATCAGGAATCCAAGAAGAAAAAGAGGTAAAAAACTTGTCTTTCCGTCGCAATCCATATCCCTGTACTTCACCATCCCCATCCGCACAATAAAAATGATTATTACATAGAGAATAAGCGAATGCAAAAGATTTACGGGCGACATTAAAGGATTAATACCCAACACATAAAATAAAATTACTACAGCAATCTGAAGAACGGCAATCAGGAGTCCGAATTTTACGATGTAACTGCCAATACCCGGTTTTGTTTTGAATGTTTCCATTGTTTTAGAATTATTGTTGATTGTTTTACAAATTTAATAAATACCCAATAGAACCAGAAAAAGAATGTTTTTTTATCCGTGTTCAGGAATTTTTGTATTTTTGCAATCGGGTAAGTCTTATACGACCAGCTCCTGTTGAACTCCCCCAGGTCCGGAAGGAAGCAAGGGTAGACGGTTGTAGCGGTGCGATATAAGTAGCTTACCCTTTTTTAATGAAAAATTTGACGCCATGATCATTCGAATTTACAGAGAAAATCCAAACCCCCGCTCCATACGCCAGGTGGTGGATTGTCTTCGTGATGGAGGTGTTATCATTTACCCTACCGATACCGTGTATGGAATAGGATGTGATATATTTAATCCTAAAGCAGTAGAAAGAGTAAAACAGATAAAAGGACTGAAAGGGGATAAAGTGAACCTCTCGTTTATCTGCCACGACCTGAGTCAGTTATCAGACTACGCAAAGCCTATACCCAATAGTATTTTTAAACTGATGCGCTCGGTACTTCCGGGGCCATACACCTTCATTCTGGAAGCCAGTAACAATGTGCCAAAAATATTTAAAAACAAGAAAAAAACTGTAGGTATCCGTATTCCAGATTGTGATATTATCCGCAAGATTGTGGAAGAACTCGGGAACCCCATTATGTCAACCTCAGTACACGATGAAGACGAAATTATTGAGTACACCACCGACCCCGAACTCATCCATGAAAAATATAATCAGGTAGTGGATCTGGTGATTGATGCGGGCTATGGCGACAATACCGCCTCTACCATATTGGATTGCACCCGGGGAGAAGTAGAAGTAATTCGTCAGGGAAAAGGTGAAATTTAGAAACGACCCCATGCGGAAAAGTTTTTGAATTTATAATTTACTACAAATCAATACACTATTAAAAAAATCATATTTTTCACCCGATAAAGCCTTGGTATTTCAAATAATACGTGTACCTTTGCAGTCCCAAAAGGGAAATCAGGGCGATTGAGTAGCTCAGCAGGTAGAGCATATGCCTTTTAAGCATAGGGTCCCGGGTTCGAGCCCCGGCTCAATCACAGAAAACCACCGGAATTTCGGTGGTTTTTTTATTTTTCTCGCACCCCACATATTGATCGTTCGCTAAAGAAATGTAAGGCACATTTTACCGGTACAGAAAGTATGCGATAACCGTAAAAAATACCCACACCCTTCCCTACAACACTTCCGACACCACAAACTCCACACTGGTGCTATAAGGGCCTTTTTTGAGGTTCTGATCAAATATCGACTGGCTCTGCATATTTCCATCGCCCGTACCCATCTGCCAGTACAACACAAAACTGTTCGCCGACTCATCGCCGGCATTGGATTTATTTCCCGACTGGCCGATTAACAAAACTTCGCTCATTTCTAATGCTTTAGCATGTGTTTTCGCATAATTCTTGATCTTATTATAACCTGTCCATTCCACGGTAACCCCCACATTATCCAATGGCATCGTGGTTACCCCATCGGAATGAAGAAAGGGCTCCGCCGCTTTAAACGACAACTCCCAGTTGGTCGTAGCCGCAATGCTTCCCTCGGTAAAATATGGCCCCAAATGGCTCCCCATTCCCTGCTGATATTCCGCAAAAGTCGTAAACTCAAAATCAATGGAAGAAGTGTTTAAATTCAGCAACAGCGTACCATTCAACGCTGTATTCAGCATCGTAATATCCGTATGGATCACTTGTGTGATACCATGCAATCCCCCGGCAATGAGTAATATTGATACCAGCAATTTGCGACATCCCAACAAATAGGTAGTAGTTGTTTTCATCCTGTTTTTATTTTTTCACACGTACATTAGCCCAAAAATGGCTCATTCCCATTGATCCGGATAAAGATAAGGCATTTTAAGGCAAAAAAAAAGCGGAGCCGCACGCGACTCCGCTTAACTTATTCAGAAAAGCTGCTAACGAACAACAATACGTTCCACTTTAAGGAAGTTGCCTCCCTGAATACGCAGGAAGTAAACTCCACTTGCATACTGAGACAGGTTGTAGTTATGTTCGTATTTGCTCACATTTTCAAGGGTTTCACTATGAATCATCTGACCATCATAGTTCATTACAGAGATTTCCACCCGTTCATTAATACCCCTTACCGATACAGTAAAGATCCCTGTTGATGGGTTAGGATAAATTTGAACTTCGATGGCTTCAGTTTCGCCAATACCAATACATAAGTCATGCGTAACGACTAAACCATCAGACCATTCGCCATCGCCACAATCATTGGTAGCGCGAACACGGATAATACAGTCACCAATAAATGTTTCATTCCAGGTCACTGTGCCATCGTTGTAGTTTGTACCTGCAATAGTACCTGCCTCGGCCGGGGTAATTTCCCATTCATAGGCACTTGCGCCGGTAACTTCTGCAGTAGTATAAACGCTTTCAACCGTATACACACAGGTATGGGTATCGCCATCGGGCATTTCAGCCTGCACAGGAGCCTTGTCGATACTAACGACAATCAGGTCACTGGCATCGTTAGTACAAGGTTCCTGAGCGGTAGCGGTCAGCGTAAGCTCAACCGAACCAAAAAGGATATCGAAATCACCAGGAGTGTATACGGCATTCAGAACCGTTGGGTTGGTGAATACGCCATCTCCCGACGTAGTCCAGAGTACAGAAGCATAATGCTCAGCGGTAGCTTCGGTTAGCGTCAGGCTATTTCCTTCGCAAACTTTCGTGTCTTCACCCGCATAAGCATAAGGCCGTTTTACGATCGTAATTACCACATCATCGCTGATTTCACCACAAACACCTTCACCATAAGCGGTGATGGTAAGGGTAACCACCCCGCCTTCAATATCGTTGGCACCGGGGGTATAATCAGTAACAAGGGCATTAATATCATCGAATACACCGTCACCATCGGTTGTCCAGGCAACGTTAGCATAATGCTCAGCCACTGCAGTGAGTTCAACAATCTCGTTTTCACAGAGGTCTCTGTCAGGACCTGCATTGATGGTAGGAGCATGCAACAGGGTAAGCTCCATACTGTCGGAATCTTCCTCATTACAGGGTTCACCATTTGTACCGGTCAGCGTAAGCGTTACCAATCCGAGGTTAAAGTCAGCCGTGCTGGGGCTATAGGTTGCATTTACCAAAGCCGCATTATCGAAGGTTCCTGTTCCGGAAGTATGCCAGAGTACAGCGGTAGTATTCACAGCAGTTGCATCCGCCAATGTATAGGTCATACCTTCACAGATGTTGGTGTTTTCACCGGCATATACCTCAGGCGTTGCAAACAGAGTAAGGGTCATTTCATCAGATACCTCAACATAACAAGGAGCAAGACCTTCAACCGTCAGTGTGAGATCAGCACCACCGTTGGCGATGTCACCTGCACCCGGTGTATATTCAGCGGTCAGACTGGCCGGATTGTCAAACGTTCCGTCACCGGAAGTACTCCACAGCGCCGTCATATAATTCGAAGCAGTCCCGGAAAGCACATAAGTACCTGTACCACAAATGGTAGCATCTTCGCCTGCATTTACGGTAGGATCGGGAATAATCGTAACGGTCACGTCATCGTAAACCCAGTTTGTACAAGGAGCAATGGGTTCAGCACCCAGCGTCAGTATAACAGAACCTGCGGCTAAGTCACCGGGGCCCGGCATATATACTGCAGCGGTAGAGGTAGGATCATCAAAGGTTCCATCACCTGCCGTTGTCCATAGGATACTGTTAGCCACCGTAGTGAAGCCCATGGTCTGGAAGTAACCGCCTTCACAGAGGATTGCATCCGGGCCGGCATTGGCCGTAGGTGCCGGAGCAAACTCAATGGTCATCGTGTCGGTATCGCTGTCACTGCAAGGTGCCAGAGCATACGCAGTAAGGCTCAGTTCAACTTCACCTTCCGCTACATCCCCTTCACCCGGAGTGTAAACAGCATTTAGCAAGGTAGCATCATCAAAGGTACCATCTCCAGCTGTAGTCCAGAGTACAGTACTTTGATTCAGCGCATAGCCGTTAAGCTGTACATCACTATCCTCACAGACATACTGATCGTCGCCGGCCATAGCTTCCGGTAATGGGATAATAGTAATAACCACCATTTCCGAAACGAAGACTCCACAAGCGTCGGTAACCACTAATCGGTAATGGGTTTCGCCGGTTAAGGTTTCGGGCTGATAGGTAGCATCGGTAGCTCCTTCAATATCCTCAAAACCCTCAACGCCTTCAATCTGCCATTGGTAAGAGTAGTTTCCTGCACCACCGGTAACAACAGAAGTAAGCGGCTCAGGTGCAGTAAGATGACAAATCGTCTGATCAGCAGCAATGGTAACCACTACATCCTCGTACATGGTAATAATCACCGGATTGGTAATTACTGTACCACAATCATCAGTAACAACACACTGGTAAGTGGTTTGCTCATAGATCGTTTCAGGCTGGTAAACGGCATCAGAAGCATTTTCGATGTCTATAAAGCCATCTTCTCCTTC
>RZYD01000596.1 GCA_009930445.1 Bacteroidia bacterium
CTCTCCGGGTATGAAAAAAGACTGGCACTTCAATCCCAATCCGCAACCTTTCTTCAACGAAACGGCAGATAAGCTATTCTTATACACAGCCCCTATTCCTAAAAAACTGCCGAAAGACACTTTGTTAGAGGAAGAGAAATGTAGTCTGGATCTTTGGAATTATAAAGACCCATTGCTTCAAACCATGCAGCTAAAAAATGTGGATAAAGAGAAAAAAAGAGGATATCTGGCAGTGATCAGCCCCGCCAACCCACGCCTTATTCAACTCGCCGATAGTGTGGTTCCGGAAATTCAGGCTTCGAGAAAAAATCAAGGTCAGTTCCTACTTGGAAGCAGTTCACTACCCTACCAGCCACTGATGTCGTGGGATGGCAATTACCGTGATATATACGCGATTAATACCCTTAACAACCAGCGAACCTTAATCCTGAAAAAGCAATCAGGCCATGTTTCTCTTTCGCCCGGAGAAAAGTATATCCTGTTCTGGAACGAAAATGACAGTTCATGGAACAGCTATTGTTTGGGCACCGAAACTTTTGTTAACCTGACACGGAACATGCAGGTAAACTTCTATAATGAAGAACACGATATGCCTGATAACCCTAATCCCTACAGCGTAGCGGGATGGCTCGAAGAAGATACCGGGGTTTTGATTTCAGATTATTATGATGTATGGTTATTCGATCCTACAGGAAAAACACCAGCCAGAAATCTGACAAAAAGTTTTGGCAGAGAAAATGGGATTCGTTTCACACCGGTTAATTTGCGACAGGAAGAAAAGTATCTTGCCTTGGATCAAAAATCACTTCTGTTGCGCAGTTTTAACACAAAAGATAAAAGATCAGGTTATTACTATCTCAATGAAACAAATACTCCTGTGGAACTAATTACAGAAGAAGCCTGGTTTGGTTATGTTAAAAAAGCAAAAAATAGCGAAAAAATAATATGGACAAGGGAAGGTTTTACTGAATTTCCAGACCTATGGACAAGCAATCTTAACTTTAGAAAAAAAGAACGTATATCTCATGCTAATCCACAACAAGAAGATTATTTATGGGGAAATGCAGCACTTGTGTCATGGACTTCGGCGAAGGGAAAACCACTCGAAGGGGTACTCTATACGCCGGAAAACCTCAACCCGGAGAAAAAATATCCCATGCTCGTCTATTTCTATGAACGAAATGCCAATAATCTCCACCGGCACCGTATTCCCTCCCCCAGCCGGTCAACGATTAATCCTTCGTTTTGTACCAGCAATGGATATGTAGTATTTATCCCCGATATCACATACGGCACCGGGCACCCCGGTAACGACTGCTTTGATGCAGTAGTTTCAGGAACCCTGGCAATGTGTGATCGGTATACATTTATCGACAAAGAAAGAATTGGTTTACAGGGACAAAGTTGGGGCGGTTATCAAATTGCCCATCTGATAACACGGACCAACCTGTATGCTGCAGCAATGGCCGGTGCTCCGGTAAGCAATATGACCAGCGTCTATGGAGGTATCCGCTGGGAATCGGGTATGAGCAGAGCATTTCAGTATGAAAAATCACAAAGCCGTATTGGACAACCTTTATGGGAAGCTCCGGAGTT
>RZYD01000597.1 GCA_009930445.1 Bacteroidia bacterium
AAGTAAATCGTTTTCGTTACATTGAGGAAATCAAGACAAACGACAAGACCCTTTTACAGCTAAGCAGCGAAATCATAGGCACTTTACCCGAGGATTATCACGCTCGTCTGGGCGAACTAATTTATGCGCTCTTACCGGCTGGCTCGGTGAGTGGTGCACCAAAAAAGAAAACGACAGAAATTATCCGGGAAGCAGAAATGGATGAACGAGGGTATTACACTGGCGTATTTTTTCTATTCGACGGAGAAGACCTCGACAGCGCGGTTATGATACGATTTATCGAAAACAAAGGCCGGGGAATGGTCTACCGTAGCGGAGGAGGAATTACGACAAAAAGTGACCCGGCAAAGGAGTATCAGGAATTAATCGACAAAGTATATGTCCCTGTTTATTGAAAGTATCCGCCTGAACAACGGAAGTATTGAACGGCTCATCTGGCATCAGCAGCGCATGGAAGAAACAATACAACAGCTCTTTCATCACCCTGCGCCCAGGTTGCAACCCATGTTGTCGGGAGCCAGTTTACCGATGAAAGGGCAATTTAAAATCAGGATTTTCTATAACACTTCGATACAGCAAATGGAAGTGCTCCCCTATCAGATTCCTGTCATAGAAACCTTGCAGGCCGTCTATGATAACACCATCACCTATCCCTGGAAATATTCCGACAGAACGGCCATCAATAATTTGTTTCTACTGCGCGGAGAGGCCGACGACATTCTCATCATTAAAAATGGCCTCGTCACCGACACACGTTACTGTAATATTATTTTTCACGATGGAAAACAATGGCATACACCGCTGCAACCCTTGTTAAAAGGCACCATGCGCCAGTATTTACTCAGTTGCGGGGTAATTCAGGCGACCGAAATCGGTGTTACGGATCTTCAAAAATTTAAAAAAGCAAAACTAATCAATGCACTTATGGGTTTTGACGGCCCGGAAATCCCCATCTCCCGGATCCGTTTATAACCCCTCCAAAACCATTGCTGACAAAGGAGGAACCAGCACCTTTCCCTGGATCATCAGTGGAACTTTCAGGATACCGTTTATGTCAAAAACCACCTGCCAGGTTCCATTGCCCGGACAAAAGGGCACACTTTTCCGGGTGGCGTTGTACATCACGGCAAGATTGGGGGCAGAATCCCCGTTGGCATTGCCGGAAATCACATAACTCACCACACCCGGAAGTGAAGGGAAAAAATGCAAATGCGCCCGGATCATTTCTGCTGAAGGCATCTTAAATGCCGGATGCATTTTTCTGAACATAATCAAATCACGATAATACGATACCATATCCCTGTTTTCACTTTTCAAATCCCAATGGATACGATTAATGGAATCGGGCGATTCGAAACTATTATGAACGCCTTGTTTTGATCGCATAAATTCGACACCGGCGTGCAAAAAGGGAACCCCTTGAGAAGTCATTACAATGGTGTTGGCCAACTTATGCATCGCCTTTATTTCGTCGGGTGACGCTGTTGGGCAGCTAAGCAAAAGTTTATCGGCCAGTGTATGGTTATCGTGACATGTGACATAATTAATTGTTTTTGCAGGATCGTCGGACCAGGGGCCATCCGTATACAAAACC
>RZYD01000103.1 GCA_009930445.1 Bacteroidia bacterium
CTGCTTCCTTCCGAAATAAAGAAAAAGTACCCGAATTACTGGGTGGATGAAGACGAGGAAGAATCAAAGAACCTATATGAAGCGGAGTTGTTGACCGAAAACCTGAAGCGTCACGGAAAGAAAATCCGGCATTCGTATCATAAAATACTCAATCAGACCGCTGCAAGGAAATTTCTTGATATTTTGCCCAACCTGATGCAGAATAAGTTCAATGTGATTGTGTATAATTTTGTGGATATGCTTTCTCATTCGCGCACAGAGATGGAAATTATTCGCGAGCTGGCTTCCGATGAATTGGCATACCGCTCTTTGACTTTGTCCTGGTTCCAGCATTCGCCCCTGCTGGAGATTGTTAAGTACATCGCCGAAAAGGGCGCCCGGCTTGTTCTTACTACCGACCACGGTTCGATACGTGTAAAAGACCCGGTGAAAGTGGTGGGCGACAAAAATACAAATACCAATCTGCGCTATAAAGTAGGCCGAAGTTTGAATTTTAATCCCAAAGAGGTTTTTAGTGTCCGGAATCCGGAGGATATTTTTTTGCCGCGAATTAATGTCTCTTCGTCTTTCATTTTTGGCTATAAAGCCGATTTTCTCGTCTATCCCAACAATTATAACTATTATGTGAATTATTACAAAAATACGTTTCAACATGGAGGGGTGAGCCTCGAAGAGATGTTAATACCATTCATTGTAATGCAACCTAAATAGTATTTTCCCGGTTTGTTTATTCCTGGTTTGCCCAACTTCTCTTCCGGCATTGAAAAATGTCGGGATGTGGCTGTTTTGTAATATCTTTGTATTATAAATAATAATGAATGCATGGAGTGGAGCGCAGTAGCCAATAACGACGAAGTACTAACGGGAATAGCACAACAGCTTATTGCTTTTTATCCTTGCTCCCGGATTTTTGCTTTTACCGGTGCCATGGGTGCCGGGAAAACCACTTTTATCAAAGCCCTTTGTGCGGTATTGGGAGTAGACGATGTTGTGACCAGCCCAACTTTTGCTTTGGTCAATGTATATTCGACCCGCGCTGGCGAAGCGGTATATCATTTCGATCTTTATCGTATTCAGCAAACATCAGAATTATTCGATATTGGCTATGAAGAGTATGTTTATAGCGGAAATTATTGTTTTATTGAATGGCCCGGGAAAATGATGGAACTTTTACCGCAAAAGTACGTACATATAACCATTACGGAACAGCCCGATCAATCACGGTTGTTTTCAGCACAAAGAATCTGAACCATGTACAGCGATCAGTCGAAGGCATATTATAATGACAGTACACCCACCCCCGGTTTGATGACGCAGGAAGTCAGGGAAGAAAAATCAACCCATCAACAAAGTTTGATTTTTGGCTTACCGCTGGAAACGCGGTTTCAGGAAACACGGATTCTTTTAACACCCCATGATGCCGGTGTTTTGGTGCATCGTGGGCATAGGGTGCTCGTTCAACGTAATGCCGGTGTTGGTGCCCGGTTTACGGATACGGCCTACGCCTCTTTCGGCGCTGAAATTGTAGAAACCGCGTCTGAAATCTTTAAAGCAGATATTATCCTCAAGGTGATGCCCCCCGATGAAAACGAGATAGAGCTTATGAAACCTCGTCAGGTGCTTTTCTCTACCCTCAATTTTGTCGGCTACGATCGTCGTTATTTTCAAATGCTGATGAAAAAGCGTATTACAAGTTTTTGTATTGAAGATATTCGGGAAGAGGATGGAAGTTATCCTGTAATACGCGCTATGGGAGAGATTGCCGGGAATGCCAGTATCTATTTGGCTTCACACTATTTAAGTGATCCGCAGTTGGGCAAAGCAAAAATGTTAGGCGGTTTTAGTGGGATCCGGCCGGTGGAAATTCTTATCCTGGGTGCTGGTACGGTCGCTGAATATGCCATTCGGTCGGCATTGGGGATGGGTGCGGTTGTAAAGGTTTTTGATGCTTCCGTTTCCAAAATCCGACGGTTGCAGTCGTTGCTTCACGACAGGATTTCTACTGCCCTGCTTACTCCTGAGGCACTGGCTACTGCGTTGCCTTCTGCCGATGTGGTGATTGGTGCGGTTTATTCCTCCCATCACGTTTCTCCTTGTATCCTTACTGAAAAAATGGTAGCCTCCATGAGCCCGGGCTCTGTGTTGATTGATATCTCCATCGATCATGGTGGCTGTGCGGAAACATCACGCATAACATCCCTCGATAATCCGGTGTATCAGCATTTCGGGGTAACCCATTATTGTGTGCCAAACCTGCTTTCACGCTTCTCTAATACGGCCAGTATCGCCCTGAGTAACTATTTTCTCCATTTCTTCACCTCAACCGAAGAACCCTGGAATGTTGAGTTGGCACTTCAGCGCAATCTGGGATTACGTAATGCAGCTTATATTTATCACGGGATACTTACCAAAAATTCTATTTCACGCAAAACGGGTATACCCTATAAAGATATTAATTTGCTTATTTCTTCAATGCACCAATAGCCTTACGCCGCGCCAGTTCACTTTTTATTTGCTGCAGCTCCCGTCCGGTTTGCCCTTTTACGGATGTATTTTCTATGGCTCTGCGGCTTAAATAGGGTAGTACCTCCTTTACCGGGCCATAGGGGACATACTTTGCCACATTAAATCCTTCTTTTGCCAGCCGCGCCGTGATAGGATCACTCATGCCATACAATTGGGCAAACCATACCGAAGGATGATTTTTTGGCAGACCGGCGTTTTTTATCAATTGAGCCAAATACACCGTGCTTATTTCATTATGGGTTCCGTTAAAAACAGCTACCTGATTCAGGTTTTCCATGCACAATTCCAGTGCGCGGTTATAGGCCATATCGGTTTTTTCTTTATCCGGATGAATAGGAGAGGGATAGCCTTTCATTTTTGCGCACTCACGTTCTTTTTCCATGTATGCCCCTCTTACCAGTTTTACGCCAACTTTAAAATTTGCTTTCCTGCCTGTTTCAATAGTATTTTTGAGATGATTGAGCCGGTCGGTGCGATACATCTGCCATGTATTAAAAAGGATGGCTTTCTCACGGTTAAATCTGCGCATCAGATTAATTACTATTTCATCAATCGCATCCTGATAGGCGTAATCTTCCGCATCAATTAAAAGCAGGGTGTTGTGTTCCACTGCTGTCATTGCCAGCTGTTCCATCCGTTGTGTGAATTCATGGTGTTGTAATGCTTCATCGGGCGTGAGTTTTCCTTTGGCCGCTGCTTTCTCAAGGGTTTTCGTGTGGGCGATGGCTGTTGGTTTTACAACCGCAAAGGGCACAGCAGCATGATTTCCTGAAAATTGAATCGATGCGGAGGTTTCTTTCATTATTTTGTTGAAATCAGTTCTGGTTTCATTCGCTTCAACCGCATAGTCGAGAATGGAGGAAATATTTCTTGAGGCCAGATTTTCAATGGTTTTTTTGCATTCCTCTAACGTTTCTCCTCCCACGAACTGTTGGTATAGTGTAGGTTTTACCGCCCATGCAACCGGAAGGCCTGCTTTTGCTGCGTACATGGCCACGGCATTACCCCATTTTACCAAACGGGGACGCGCCATGAGTTGAAAAAGCCATGCGCTTTTTTTTAATTCCCGGGTGCTTTTGTGTGCAAAGGTGTGTTGCGTGTCCGTGAAATCCATATTTGCCGGGGTAATTCCATTATTCTGATCGTTCATTCCTCAACAGGTATTAGTGTTACTTGATAGGAATAAGAATAGATTTCGTTGTTCAACGCCACATTTGTGAGTGTGATTTTATAGGTTGTTTCTTTATTACAGTCGTTAATAATTGCGGGTTGCCATATAATGGAGTTGTCTCCAATCAGCGGATCACCCGGCTTTGATTTGTAGTTGACTGTTAAATCTATTTTATTTCCGTTTTCATCCGACATAACAACGTTGGTATTGGCAAAGTTCGCTTCGGGAACAGAAAATGACCATATCGGAAAACAAAGCGGACACGGAAAACAACCGGGTGAAGGATACGCAATGAAATCAGGCAGGTTGTCGGGTAGCGGGTTGCCTGTATTTCCTGCTACCCAGATTGCGTTCGACCGATCGGTGGAGCCATGACCCATGGTTTTTGCTTTTGAATATAATAACCACCGTCTATGGCCTAAGGTAAAATTACTGTTCTGGCTGTCATCCATATAGCAGTCAATTGCACGGGTCGTGTGTACCGGAGTATTCGCACTTCCTAGTCCTATATTGGAACATTGTGCGGCTTCATAGCCGTCACTGCTCCAGCAACTCCAGGTGGTTGGGGGATCGTGCGATAATCCCGAGTTCGCTAAAAACATCAGGGCGGCGGCCTGGCATTTTTCGTTGTATTCCGTATTAAATACAACATCACCGGGTAATCCGCACATTTTACGGAAATAGTTAATTCTGGCCAGTACTTTATCATGAATAGTAGTGGGAATTGATCCTGGAAGGCACGCTGCCAGGTTGCCGTCCCATTGGGGATTTTCAACTGCGGTTGCCAAATAGATGTTGTTATAGGCTGCAACGACTTCTGTCCGGGTAAAAATCGGATGGCCGGTGATTTCATGTTTTGCAGGATCACTCCCTTCCGGTTCGCAGGAAGAAAGGAGAATTGAAAGAAATACTATACTTTTACATTGTATTATCCGCTTCTTCATTGCAGGGGCGTTTTAAATAAAAACAAATATACACATACGAATGTGAATTTTACACTTATGGGGGATGAAATGAAACAACGCGAAAAAATTGTTTTTATGGAAACGGCAGACTTCTCCGGTCGTGTTGATTTGAAGCGTTATGATCGTGTTTTTGTGCTGGTAGATGAGAATACGCAGGATTATTGTTACCCGCTGCTTCAGCAGCAGGGTGTTTTGCCTGACCAGGTTTTGATGATCACGGGGCCGCAGGGCGAGCCGATGAAAACGCTTACTTCTGCTACGGCGCTCTGGGAAACATTAACCGAAAAGGGGGCTACACGTAATTCGTGCCTGCTTGTGCTGGGGGGTGGATTACTATGTGATCTTGGCGCATTTACTGCCTCGTTGTTTAAACGTGGCATGGATTTCATGCTAATCCCGACTACGCTGTTGGCGCAGGTGGATGCTTCAATCGGAGGGAAAAACGGGGTGAATTTTTCCCATATCAAGAATCATATTGGCTGTTTTCGCTTACCAGAACAGGTGCTTATTCATCCGGCGTTTTTATCCACACTTCCACGGCGGATTTTTTTATCCGGTATTTCTGAAATGCTAAAACATGGGTTGATTGCCGATTATGGCTATTTTCAGTCCCTTGTTTCATTACCGGAGTTTACACCGGAGGCACTAACTCCTTTTATTTTTTCTTCTGTACAGATAAAATTAAAAATCACCAAGGTTGACCCAAAGGAGAAAAATTATCGTAAAGCGCTTAATTTTGGCCATTCCATCGGCCATGCATTGGAATCCTGGTCGAATGAAGCGGGAAAAACGGCCCTGTTGCATGGCGAAGCAGTGGCGTTGGGCCTGTTGGCTGAATTATGGCTTTCCGGGCAGTGCTTAGGAATGTCACCTGAACCGGCAGCAGAATTAAAACGCGTGCTGCCCCGGCTTGTTCCCGATTTTTCTTTCTCCCCTTCTGATCTTGATGCGCTCCTTTGGTATGTTTTTCAGGATAAAAAAAATGTGGCTGACGATATCTATATGGCGCTGTTAAAGAATCCCGAAGAAACAGTTCCCGCTTTCCGTGTTGAGAAGGAGTGGGTATCGAAAGCCTTTCTTTACTTGTCACATTATCTTACTACGGAAAAAAAAGGATGAAGGAGTGGCTACAAATCACAGCGAATGATGGTTTACTTCCGGCTTATATCACGCTTCCCGATAGCAAAAGCCTGAAGAACCGTGTTTTAATGCTAAATGCTTATGCCGGCGTGCTGAATCATTCTGCGGATTCTGCCGATTCGGGCGATACCCTGCTTTTGAAAAGATGTTTGCGACAACTTGCGGAGGCCCACGGTGAGGAAACGGTTATTGACTGCCAGAATGCCGGCACTGTATTTCGTTTTTTGCTTTCTTTTGTTGCACACCATCCGGGCCGATGGGTGTTAACAGGTGATGCACGGATGTTGCAGCGGCCTGTCAGTCCCCTTGTGGAAGCCCTGCGAAGGCTGGGAGCGAAAATTGATTATTCCGGCCGGGTGGGTTTTCCTCCACTTCGGATTACAGGGAATCCTCTACACTCCGGCGAGATTATGGCTGATGCTTCTGTCAGTTCACAGTTTATCAGCTCTCTTTTGCTTTTGGCCCCATCGCTGAGCCATGGCCTGACCGTGCATTGCAGCGATACAGTCGTTTCAGAATCTTATATCCGGATGTCGGTTGGATTGTTACAGGAGGCCGGAATCCATGTTACCCAAACGCAGAATACCCTTGTCGTAGCCCCGGGTCATCCCCGGTGCGAAAATCTTACGATGGAAGCCGATTGGTCGTCCGCGGCTTTTTTTTATGCTTTTGCCGCATGTTCAACGAATGCCGTATTACATCTGCAAGGGCTTAAACCGCCGGATCAATCGCTGCAAGGTGATTCGGCAGTGGCTTCCATTTATCGGCATTTTGGCGTTAATACAACGGTTTACGAACAGGGTGTCATCATTTCCAGGGAATCTGAACGAAAAATGGCGGCAACGTTTCAATTTGATATGCGATCGACACCTGATCTGGCTCTCCCACTTGCTGTAACTATGGTTTCCCTTGGCTTGGAAGCTACCCTTTTGGGTATCCATCATTTGCGTTTTAAGGAAACCGACCGGATTGAGGCATTAATACATGAAATTGCTGCTTTGGGAGGTTATACGGAATACCGCGACGGCGTGTTATCCCTCCATCCTTCTGTATTAAAGGCGTTTCGACCCGTATATACCTATAACGATCATCGTATGGCTATGGCTTTTACTCCTCTGGCGCTTGTTACCCATAGTATTGGAATCGTCAACCCTTCAGTTGTTGAAAAATCATTCCCCCATTTCTGGAAGGAAGTAAAAAAATTGGGTTTTCGGATACAATTGAAAAATCCGGGTTGCGCTTCCCGTTAAATTTTTAATTTTGCAGCAAACAATTGGATCCATGACCGTAGAGCTCTTTGTAACCTGTCTTATAGATCAGTTTTATCCTGAAACTGGAATGAATATGATAAAGGTGCTGGAAAAAGCTGGTGCTAAAGTCCATTATAATGGTGCACAGACTTGCTGCGGGAAGACGGCTTTTATTAATGGTTACTGGGATGAGGCTAAGCAGATTGGTGAGCATTTTATTCTGACTTTTGATACGGAAAATTATGTAGTGGGGCCTTCTGGCTCCTGTGTGGCTTTTGTGCGCGATCATTACGATAAACTTTTTTATAACTCAGGGCTTCACCTCGAATTTAAACGACTGAAGAACCGGATTTTTGAATTGTCTGATTTTTTAGTCACGGTGTTAAAATGTGATGATCTGGGTGCTGAATTGAAGGAGAAGGCTGTTTTACACGATTCCGTTTCAGCGCACGATCGCCAAAGAGCGTATAATTCTCCGGTTCAACTTTTACAGCATGTGAGAGGGCTCGAATTGCTGCCGTGGGAGGATCAAAACTCTTCCTGTGGGTATCAGGGCATCGGCCCAGGGCAGATTTCCGCTCTTGCTGAAGCACTTCTTAAAACCGAATGTGAAAAAATTATTTCTCTTGGTGCTTCCGTGATGATTACAACAGATACCACCTGCTTATTAAATTTTGATACTTATATTCGTAAGAATGATTTGCCGTTGCGTGTTTTGCATCTGGC
>RZYD01000104.1 GCA_009930445.1 Bacteroidia bacterium
GGGATTTCTTGATTCAGCTGTAAATTCCATATCCCAAAAATACAATTCTCTCTTCGATATCCCTACTTTTAATCTTCTATTTGCAGATTTTTTTTGCACGCTGTTCGTTCTCTTTTTTTTA
This sequence comes from Bacteroidia bacterium, assembly GCA_009930445.1. Taxonomy (GTDB): domain Bacteria; phylum Bacteroidota; class Bacteroidia; order Bacteroidales; family BM520; genus BM520. Next base: position 122 of record RZYD01000104.1, read on the forward strand.
CTTTTGAGGCCGGATGATTTTGGAGCACATGGCCCGATGCGTTTGCTCCAAATGGACTTAAGTCGGGGATCCGCGTTATTGATTTTTTGTGTTGGTATCCATCCGTACTCGTATTATTTATTTATAAATTTGAAAAACACATTATTATGAAACAAATTACGAATTTGCTGTTGTTTGCCATTTTCGTTCTTTTGGCCGCTTGTGCCGGATCTTCTTCCAACGATTCAGTGGTTATTCAGGGTAAGTTTACTTTTCCTGCTGCAATGGAATGGGTTAGGTTACAACAATTAAACCAGGAAAAAACGCAGATAGCAGAAATTATTCCTGACCCGGACGGGACATTTCGCATCGAATTTAATACCCTATCAACCGATTTTTATCAACTTATCTTCTCCAATGGCGATTTTCTTAATTTGATTTTGCAACCCGGTGAAGAAGCTGTGATTACTATAGATGGATTCCCGTTGCGTTCGAATGTACAGGTACAAGGGAGTGTTTACACCACCCATTTTATTGCAGTGGGTGATAAGCTACGTATTGTTGAACTTCGTCAGGACTCGTTGCGTAAAGCCTACGATGCACTCCTTACCCCGGAAGAAAAAGCATTGCGAAACGATGAATTCCGTATGTTTTCTGAGCGGATGGTGGAAGAAAAACGGTCGATTATTCGCGATTTTGCTACTAAGAATCCGGGTTCTCCTGCTTGTCTTTTTTATTTGAATCAACTCGATTTTGCCGATGATTTGTCGTTATTTGAAAAAGTAAATGCTGCATTAATGGAGAAATTTCCGGAAAATATTTATGTTAAAGAGTTGAATTATACGGTGACTGCCGAGGCTAAACTGAAACCCGGGATGCCGGCTCCTGATTTTGCCCTTCCGGATCCGGATGGAAACTTGATTCATGTATCAGATTTTCGGGGATCGTATCTGTTACTCGATTTTTGGGCCTCCTGGTGTGAGCCCTGCCGCCGCGAAAATCCAAATGTCGTGGCGATGTATAATGAATACCGGGATTACGGATTTCAGATTTTAGGGGTGTCGCTGGATAACGATCGTCAGAAATGGATCGAAGCCATCCGTGCGGATGGGATGACCTGGCCGCAGGTCTGTGACTTAAAAAAGTGGAATTCTTTTGGAGCGCAAACTTACGCAGTGCGCGCCATTCCTCATACGGTCCTTATTGATCCCAAAGGGAATATTGTGGCCGTTAAACTTCGGGGTAATGAACTGCGATATAAGTTGAAGGAATTATTGCGTTAGCTTTTTATACTTCTTCAACCCTCCCCAGCGCATTGAGATGCCACAGGCTGTAAGCGTTGAGTTTTACTTTTATTTGCTTCTTTTCCTCTTCGGGTAATGAGTTATCCCGGAGTCGCATCCATAGTTGCCCGGCCTCCAGGGTATCCATTTGCTTTTCATTCGTTTTGCTTTTCCCGTAAAGTAATTGTGCCATCTCCCGGATACTGGTCTTATTTCCTGATCCCGGAAGGTACAGTTGCTTCGCCTGTTGGAGGGCACTCATCGTTAGGTGCGATATGTTATGGCAGGGAAGGGTGCTAAAGGTGAGGCATTGCATTGCCTTTTCCTCCAGTGTTTTTAGGAAAATTTTTCCCTCCTCGGGGTGGCTGAAAAGATGAAATCTGTCCTGGTCGTTTTTACGAATGGCCGCCAGGGTGATAATTTCTTCATAAGGCTTCATTCCTTCAAATAGGGGTATAGCCGGCTTTAGGGTATCGACAAATAAAAGGGGAAGCGTGTCGCTGATCCTTTTGCGAAGCGTGTCGCTGATCCATAAACTTCCGGTTATATATCGGTCGATTTCCCATTGCTGATCGTCCGACAGTCCGTCGCATTTCATAAGCTGTTGTGGCGTTTCATAGCCCTGGTGATAGCGCTGGAATTTCTCTTCCGGCGTGAAAAAATTAAGATTAAAAATAGAGTGGATGGGTACTTTTTTCCAGCATAATCCTTGAAAATCACAGGGGTAGGGATGGGTGCACTGTCTTCCGATTTTGACTTTCGGGGAATGGGGTGCTTCCAGTACGTGAAGAAAGTGGTCGATCCGGGGTTGAATCGTCTCCTGCAACGGGAGTATCTGATCCAAAAGGCTGGTTATTGTAAAATATTGTTGCGGATCTAAGGGTGCTTTGTGCACGTATTCCGGATTCACGGTTACCAGAAAAAAATCATCCGGGATCACTCCGCTTTGAGTCATTACCCAGTATTGAAATGCCGCATCCTGGATATAGGTTTCGGTGATGGCCCTTGAACTTTTTACTTCAAAGGCCATGATTTTGTCGTCTTTCTGTTGTAAAATATCGAGTATTACCAAAGATTGCTGGTGTTGAAAAGAGGCTTCATAGATTACCTTCGTACCCGCAGCAATGGCTTCGGCAGTTTTTATTACCGCCTGTTTGTATTGTGACGGGGATTTTGGCGCCAGATTTAATCCTCCGGGGAAAAGCTGATGCGCAAGGATTCCAATAGCATGACCCCGCTCATACTTGGCACGCTGTTCAGCCTTAAGCCGGTCGCGCAGGAAGGGTCGGTTTTTATGTAAATAGAGCGATTTTGTACATTGAATCCCGCGGATATAGAGTGATTTTGATATTTTGTGGGTTTTGAGCATATGATATTGTTAGTATTTTTATATTTTAGTAGCGGATTAAAAATGGGTTATGATAAAGAAACGCAGAAAAAACAAAACAGTTTACAAGGAGATTTCTTTTAAGCTCTCTTCCCGTCAGAAAAAATCGCTTATGAATTATTGCCGGGCACGACACACTACACCTATAAAACTCATCAAAAAATCAATTCGTAATTACATTGAATTGTATGCCGACGCAGCCCCGGAACCCATCCCTATGCCCAATCAGTTGGATCTTTTTGACGATCCATCGTAAGGCATACGGTGCAGAATGCTTCGCCCGAGCGTTATCTCATCGGTATATTCCAGGTCATCTCCAATGGCTACACCGCGCGCAATGGCTGTGATTTTTACCGATGTATGCTGAAGTTTCCGGTAGATGAAATACGAGGTTGTGTCTCCCTCTACGGTTGTGGGTAACGCTAATATGATCTCCTTAATCTCCTCTTTCTCCACGCGATTAATCAACGAATCAATGGTTAAGTCATTCGGGCTTACCCCATCCATGGGAGAGATAATTCCGCCTAAAATATGATAGCGCCCGTTAAATTGCCCGGTATTTTCAATCGCCATAAAATCTCTTACATCTTCCACAACGCAAACGACGCTGCTGTCGCGCGAATTATTGTTACATAAACTGCAGATATTCTGATCGGAAATGTTATGACAAATTGTACAGAATTGGGTTTCTTTCTTCATGCGTAATATCGACTCACTCAAAAATTCTGCCTCTGTATCATCGCATTTCAGAATATACAAAGCCAGTCGTAATGCACTTTTTTTGCCAATTCCCGGAAGCCTGGTCAAGGCTTCAACAACGTTCTCAACTCGCTTGGAGGGTATTTGAATCACTTCTTTCCTTTTTGTTTACCGAAGGTTATTGTATTTTTGAAGACAAATTTACTTAATCTAATTGATTCTTGCCCTATGAGAAAGAATTCATTTGTCGCACTGCTCTTATTTTTTTTCCCCGCTTTACTTGTGGCGCAGGCTGAAAAAAATTTTACGGATGGGGATGGGTTGAAGCAAGGCCTCTGGGAAAAGTACGATGACAACGGTAAATTGCTCTACTCGGGTCGCTTTCTGGATGATGCGCCTGTGGGGATATTTACCTATTATTTCCCTGATGGCAAAATAAAAGCCCTTATGTCCCATTCTGCTGACAGCGCTGGAATGGCGCATGTGATCAATTTCCATCATAATGGAAAAAAAATGGCGGAGGGGAAATATTATCACAAGAAAAGGCATGCAAAATGGTTATTTTATGATGAAAAGGAAATACTGCTCAGTGAAGAACAGTATCATCAGGGCCAAAAAAGCGGCCTCTGGGTTGTCTATTATCCCGATGGAACTATTAATGAACAAATAAGGTATCAGCAGGATATGAAACAGGGGGAATGGAAGCAATATTTTACCGATGGTGCACTGAAAGTGCAGGGACGGTTTGAAAACGGACTGCTCGAAGGCCGTGTGGATTATTTCCATCCCAATGGAAAAATTATGGTTACGGGCAAATATGTAAAAAACTTGAAAGAAGGAACCTGGAGGTTCTTTGATGAAGAAGGAAAACTGGTTAAAGAACAGGAATATACATCCGGTCGATTGCTTACCGACCCTCTCGAAAATTAAATGGGTTGAGCCTGGGGTTTATGTTTTTTTTTACTTTTAACAGATTTTTGAAATATTTCTTCCAATTAATTTTTTCCGGATGAAAAAAAACATAACGTTACCTGATTTGTTCCTTGCCGATCACATGGCGCAGGGATTTTGCCTGCACCAAATGATTTATGAAAACAAAATTCCGGTTAATTATAAAATTTTGCGTGTTAACCGTCAGTTTGAAAAATTACTCGGCATTCGGGCGGCTGATGCTGAAGGGTTCCTCGCAACGGCGGTATATAAAACCGAAAAACCGCTCTACCTCGATCAGTACTGCCAAATTCTTAAATCGGGAGAGCCTGTTGATTTTCGGATTTTTTTTAAGCCCATCTCCGGATATCTTACTATTCATGCTTATTCTGTGGCCCCGGATCAGTTTGTTACTCTTTTTGCTCTAGATAACAACAAAACTGATAATCTGCTTCAGGATGCTTCTTCTGATAAATACCTTCGGCTCATCGCCAGCCATGCCTCCGATGTGATTATTGTTGTGGATCACAACCTTCAGGTTTTGTATGTTAGTCCTTCCATTGAAAAAATGTCCGGATTTTCAATTCAGGAATTATCCGGATATTTTCTTTCCGACCATATTCATCCCGATGACCGGGAGGCTTTTGAAAGGGATTATTTCAGGGATATTGAGAATAAAATTACGGGTTCTGCCTATCAGATACGCATGATTAACCGTAATCAGCAGATTCAATGGGTTGAATTGGCTATTAATCGTTTTTATGATTCTCAGGGGGCGTATCAGTATTCCATCATTATTTCCCGGGAAATTACTGAGCTCGTGAAGATTCAGGCTACCCTCCGGAATAGTGAAAATCGATACCGCATATTGGCTGACCTGACTTTTGAAGGTATTGTGTTACATCGAAAGGGCGTGATCCTGGATGTGAATCAATCATTTATTGCGCTAACCGGCTATTCCCGCGACGAATTGATGGGGATGAATCTCCTCGAGGCCGTAAGAAGTGAGGAGGATATGCAAAAAGTGCTATCGAATGTGCGTAAAAACTATGCAAAACCCTATCATGTAAAAGCATTTCGAAAAAATGGAGAATCTTTTTGGGCCGAAATAGAAGGACGTGATGTGGAATCGCCGGAAGGTAATTTTCGGATTGTGGCTATTCGTGATGTTTCGGCACAACTGGAGATGCAGCAAAAACTTGAAGAGAGTGAAGCCAAATATCGTGCGGCCTTCCTTGCCAGTCCCGACTCACTTACGCTTTGCGATGCCGAGGGAAAATACGTGGACGTTAGTCAGGGTTTTGTGCGGATGACGGGTTTCACACGAGAAGAAACCATAGGAAAAACCCCGTTGGAATTAGGGATTTGGTATACAATGCAGGAACGCGATCGCTTCTATGCTGCCTTAACAGCCGATGGCTATGTGGAAAATATGGAGTTGCGGTTTCGAATGCGCAATGGTGTAGTTGTTACCACTCTTTTATCTGCCAGTTTACTTATGCTCTCCGGGAAAAAACATATTTTGGCTTTAACCCGTGATATCTCACAACGAAAACAGCATGAAAAGGAACTTGAATCTACACGGGCGGAATTGAAACGTCAGTTGAATTTTATGGATGCCCTCATCACCGCAATCCCCAATCCCATATTCTATAAAGATAAAGAGGGAAGGTATCTGGGCTGTAATAAAGCATTTACTGAATTTTCCGGCTTTCGTGAAGATACTATCCGTGGGAAATCCGTATATGAAATATGGGAACCCAATAAGGCAGCTGTATTCGAACATATTGATAATGCGGTGCTTAGTCAACCTGACCACAGGAAATATGAATTCTATCTGGAAAATAAATATGGGGAACAACGCCTTGTGTCTTTTGATAAAGCCGTTTTTTTGAATGAGCAGAATACGCCAGCTGGAATTGTTGGTTCTTTTTTCGATATTACCGACCGCAAGAAAACCGAACAGGAATTGGAAGCTGCCATTATGAAGGCAGAAGAAAGTGACCGGCTGAAATCACTGTTTCTTGCAAATATGAGCCATGAAATACGGACTCCTATGAATGCAATTCTCGGATTTTCAAACCTTTTGACTAAACCGGAGTATTCTGCCGGCCGCCAAAAGGATTTTGTCCGGTTAATTAATAACTCCGGAGAGCAACTGTTGCGGATTATTAATGATATTATCGATTTTGCCAAGCTGGAATCGAATCAAATAACGTTACATACAACTGAAATTCAGATTGCCCCGCTTCTTACCGATACGATACATTCGATCCGGCAGAATCTTCCTCCCGGATATAAACCGGAATTGCTATTGGAAATGGGTGAGGATATCAAAGCGTTGACCCTTCTTACCGATGGAGTGCGTCTGCAACAAATTATCGGAAATCTTTTGGGTAATGCCGTGAAATTTACCCGTGAAGGATTTGTTCGTCTTTCGGCACAGATCGAAAAAAAAGCCTTTGGAAAAAATTTGCGACTCGTTGTGACGGACACGGGAATTGGAATTGACCCGGAGGATCAACACCGGATATTTAATCGTTTTTCGCAGGTGGAGAATGAATTTATGCAGCGTGGTACCGGATTGGGATTAAGTATTACCCAAGGATTGGTTCAGTTGCTGGGTGGTTCAATCAGTGTAAGTTCGGAGTTGGGTAAGGGGTCTGTTTTTACTGTGCTCCTGCCGGTCAGGGTAAAGGATACAGTGAAAACAGAAACTCCGGAAATTGCCTGCTCAAATGAAGAAATGTTGAGGCTTTTGCAGGGTAAGAAAGTATATATTGCCGAAGATGATGAGCCTGGATTTTTATTTGTAGAAGAGGTTTTAAAACCGGCGGGTATACGATTGAAACATGCCAGAAATGGGCTTGATTTACTACGAATGCTTCAGCAGGCGTTGCCTGATCTGGTAATCCTGGATATTAATATGCCGGTAATGAACGGGTATGAGGCTATCCGCCAGATCCGCCAGATTTCGACTGAATTGCCCGTACTTGCACTTACCGCTTATGCCATGAGTGATGAGCGTAACCGTATATTAAAAGCAGGATGTAATAGTTATCTCTCGAAACCCATACATCCTGCTGATTTGATCAATGAAATCTGTCGGCTGATTTAAGCCATTCGTTTATTCAATAATGAGTTTTTCAACGGCAAGAAACCCTTGTGATCCTTTAATTTGTAAGGCATAGACCCCGGATTTCAAATGCGACGGTATTTCAAGAAATGTCTGGTTTTTCCCTTGAATAAGCGTTACAGTCGTTTGTACGACTACCCGGCCATTCAGGTCGCAGAGTCGTATCTCTGCCGTTTGGGCTACCTCGTTTAGCAGGGTAATTTGTGTAACCTTCCGCGCTGGGTTAGGTGCAATCGCAA